>JBATYG010000568.1:0-1799 GCA_049673945.1 Occallatibacter sp. | reverse complement strand
GGCAATGGTGGCGTCCATGGGGATCTGTTGGCCGACCCACAGCACGAGCCCGACAATCACCAGCACGATGACGATTTCGATCAGGAATCCGGGGAACATGGGATCAGCGTAGAAGCCGGGTAAGGAGCGAACCGAGGAAGCCCAGCATACCGGCGGCTCCCATGATCCACCAGCGGAAGTTTTCGAGGCGCGAAACCCGGCGGTTCATATCCACGGCGTCGTCAATGAATCTGGTATGCATTTCCTTCACGTCCATCAACAGCCGCTGCATCAGGGTACGCAACTCGACCAGCATGTCGTGGTCCGACTGGAGCAACTGAGAGTCCAGCATGTCGGTTTCAGACGATTCTAGCACAAGCTCCACGCCTGCCTATCCCCTCGACTGATGATGCACCCAGACGGGCTAGCGTAACAATCGCGAATCGGGGGTATTTCCACTGGGGTTTTCGCTAGTCGCGGCCATCGCGTGCGTTAGTTTATGTAAACGAGCTAGGAGCGATTTTCAAGAGGGGGGGGTATACCTGACATCCTCCCTGCCGCATCTGGCGCGTCCTTGGGCTTCCGCGTGGCCTTCGTGGGGTGTTGTGCCGGGCAATGCTCGGCGCAAAAGAGGCCGATGCGTCCGAGATCCTCGACCAGGTGGCAGGGTTTCGCCCGGTTGCCGCACACGTCGCAGGGAGCGGAGACCCGCTCGGTCGAGAGGCAGACAGCGGCGTTAGAATTCGCCATGGTAGGCATCGTTTTCCGAGACCGGCTTTGCGGCCACGCCTGCGAGTTGCTGGAGTGTCGCGCCGCCGTCGATGTGCGCAAGCATCCGGGCGAGTTCCTTGCGGATTCTGCCGCGCTCGCGAAGATCGGCGTCGGGATGGCGTTCGTCAACTGTGGCCAACCGCTGCGCGAATAGCGCCCGGAGTTCCTTCCGGTCGCGCTCCGGGTTGCTCAACGCCGGAGCTGCCGCTTTCGCCGCTGCCCACTCGCGCCGGCGCCTCTCGGTTTCCATCGCCTGGTCGTGCGTCACGTTCAGGCTCGTGATGATCTGGCCAAGCTCACCGGGCTTGGGAAACTTCGGGTTGGCTGCGTCAAGCCACGCAGTGACGGCCGATTGCACGATCAGCACCGTCCGCGCGCCGCACATCACCCGTAAGACTTCCTGCCGTTGCTCGCGGCCTCGCGGGCCGAAGTCGAGCTGCATCATGCGCTCCATCTGCGCTTGCGCGTCCTTCACGTCGATCATTGGATTTTCCCTTTCAATTCCTGCTCGCGTTGCCAAATTTCGTACTCGACGGCCGTCAGTCCGGGCGTTCGTTTTGACTTTTTTGTGGTCGTAGTGTCCACCGCGGCGCCAGTTTGCGGATCGCCTCGGGACGCCGCCTCTTGAACCGGCGGCTCAACCCCGTTCGCTACCGGGGGGTTCTCCAAACCAGAACCGCGCTGAACTCTACGATCCCCATTTGACAACGAAACCCCTTCCGAACCGGAAACGCCGGCCGCAGATGCGAGCGCCGCAGGCGCGAGCGGTTCGGCTGACAGTCCTACAACCGGAGAAAAAACCGACGGCTCTGTAAGGGCTCTGGCTCTGGCTCTGGCTACTTGCTCTGGCAGGCTAGTCAAGGTATGGACAAAGGCTAGCCGCCGTCTAGTCAGCATCCTTGTAACTGCTTGATCTGCATGTTCCGACCAGTCGTGCACTACTAAGCGGTGACAAGTGCACCTATCGAGCCACTTGGCAGTCACTAGGGCATCACTCAGTATGCACTCGGGGGTCACTCGCCCTCTACCCGTGGGTTTCTGCCATCCAA
>JBATYG010000567.1:0-1770 GCA_049673945.1 Occallatibacter sp. | reverse complement strand
TTTTACTTAAAAGCCGCCCCAGTATTCCGTCTCTTCCTGAGATTACTGATTTTGAACCTATCGCTTTGTCATCCGATTGTCACGGTGCTGTCTCAGCGGTGCTCGGATTACATTTGGCAAACAACTCTTTTCCCCAAATATGGAACGATGGAAATTGAATGCTGCTCCTCGCCAGGCAAGGAAGCAAAGAGTGTCACACTTCGGCGTATTGTCCTATAGAGGGACCGGCCACGTTAACCCGCTCATCACTCTGTCCCGGGAATTGGTGGCTCGAGGGCACAAAGTCACGTTCTTCCACGATGCCGAACTGGAGGCCCGCATTCATGCCAATGGCCTGGGGTTCGTTGCGATCGCCGCGCCGGGCGACGGTTTCGGAGGAAATGTACGGGCAAGCAAGCCTTCCTCGCCCGTTGGCGTTCTGCGTTACCGCATACGACGCACCATCAATGACATGGAGAGATTCCTGCGAGAAACTCCCCAGACGGTTGTTCGCGCGGGAGTCGATGCGCTCATCATCGATGAGCTGGCACTCGCTGGACCGACAATCGCTGAGATGTTGCGCTTGCCTTATTTCGTGATCTCGGTTTCCGTGCCGCATTATTTCGGATGGTCTGCTCCTTCTCGAATCATGCCGCCGCGATCGTTTCTTACCCGAGTGCAGAGTGCGCTGCTTGAGATTTCCGTAGTCCGCATGAGAGGTCCTGTTCGCCGCCGGATGGATCGCTTCAGACAGCAAGTCGGGCTCGGACCAATCCGAAAGATCCGAAACACATTTCCCGAGATAGCGCATATCACGCAATTGCCCCAGTGTCTGGATTTCCCACGGTCGGGATTGCCCTCGACCTTCCACTACGCCGGACCTTTCGTTGATGAAGCCGCAAGACTTCCGGTGAAGTTTCCATGGGATCGACTCGACGGCCGGCCGCTGATCTACGCCTCATTGGGAACAACCTTGAAGAGTGAACCGGCCATATTCCACTTAATAGCCCAGGCCAGCGATGGGCTTGGCATGCAGTTGGTGATCTCGCTCGGCGACCGCCGTGATCCCAACGAGTTCCAAGGCATGCCGGGAAAGCCCTTGATTGTGAAAGAGGCGCCGCAACTGGAGCTCCTGAAGAGAGCTGAAGTCGTGATTACGCATGCGGGGCCAAACACCGTATTTGAAACGCTGATGCAGGGCAAGCCAATGATTGCCATCCCGAAGGCGCTCGATCAACCCGCAATCGCTGCACGCCTTGCCTGGCTGGGAGCCGCGATCATATTGCGGCCCGGAAAGTTCTCGAGCACAGTGATGCGCGCGGCGCTTTTGTCGCTCCTTCATGACCCCAGCTATCGAAATGCGGCGCAAGACATACAGGCCAGGATTCTCGCGGCGCGTGGACTGGAGCGAGCCGCCGATTTAATCGAGCAGGGGCTGGAGAGCCATGCCCGAGGCCTCGGACGCACTTCTGAGGATTAAACCAGGATTCATCGGAGTATCTCTTTCAGGGCCGAAGCGACATGGCGCAGTGTGTGCAAGCCACCACATCTGGCGATAACAGGTTCGAGACCGCCTGATGACAAGCAGACAGAAAAAGGACATTTTGTTGACAAGTTGAGTCTGGCGGGGCGGGTACGATCCAGGACAGACTGCATAACCAGAGTGTGCCTGTACATGGCGGAAATAAGGCAGATGAAATATGCGGTCGTCGCGATGAAGAATATGCCCGAGCAAACCATCCACAAGGGGAAAAGCCGCAATCGCTTTGAGAAGATTTTGCAGAATTGCAT
>JBATYG010000566.1:0-1615 GCA_049673945.1 Occallatibacter sp. | reverse complement strand
TATCGGCAGAGCGAGACCCGACTGCACCGCATCGAGAATGGAGCGGCCTCCAGGGTGTACCGCCCACAACTCCACGCTGTGATCGGGGTCAAATTGCTTCGCGCCCTCGACGAGCAGCGAGCGCAACTCGCCAGGCACACGGCCCGATAGCTCCATATCAAATCCTGAATCGCCAACCTTCCACTGGATCAAATTAGAAGTGTCGGGAATGGTGATGGCTCTAAAGCTATCCATTGCAAGACCCCGATTGCCAGCGCGGATGAGGCTGGCCGCGCAGCCATCCCCAAAAATAAGAAAGGAGAGAACGCTTTCCAGGTCTTGCGTTTCCTGGAAATGCAGAGAGCAAAGTTCAAGATTGACCATCAGAACGCTGGCGTCTGGCTCGGAGCGCACAATATGGCGTGCAAGCCTGAGGCCGTTGATGGCTGCATAGCAGCCCATGAACCCGACCATCGTGCGCTCCGTGGCTGGATCAAGCCCGAGATGGTCGATTATGGAGAAGTCCAGCCCGGGAGCAAACATCCCCGTGCAACAGGTGACGATCACGTGCTGAATGCCGGCCCGTTCTTCCGCATCGAGAGCCAGGCGATCCAATGCACACCGTAGAAGATGAGGTGCAAACTTCTCGAACAGCTCCATTCGCTTTGCGGTCGTCGGAAAGTTGCCTGCCCGAAAAAGATCTTCTCCATCGAGAGACCCGGGCATCACCTTCCCACCGGCTTGAATGTATGAGTATCGGTGACCGATGCCCGAACGTTGCACCATGTGATTGAGCACAGACCGTGCGCGTGTATCGCGAATCATGCTGGACGCGTATTCGATGAACGCCACGTGCACATCATTTGGAGGAGTGGCAGTTGCAATTCGGCAGATGCAGACAGGATCCATGGCTTGGATGCTCGATTCTTATGCCCGATGATGCTGCTCAGCTCCATCAGGTATCTGTGATGGTCCAAACGAAGGACATACTTGATTCCTTTGATCGTTGGGGATGCGCGGCCCAACCAGGAGGCCATCGGCCGGCTGGCTGCCTCGAGGAGTGAAGCGCTTTAGACCGAGGCCTTGCAGAGTGAGCAGAGCGATATACGCGGGGTTCAGGTAAAGATAGCGGCGCCACAATCGACGGGGCTCGACAAGAAGTCGGAATAGCCATTCCAGTCCAAAGCGCTGCATCCAGCGCGGGGCCTGAGGCAACACTCCGGCTAAAAGCGGGAAAGCCGCTCCGACCGCCAGCACCTGGGCGGCAAGACAGCCGCGCAATTCGTAAGCAAACACTTCCTGTCGGGGACAACCCATTCCAACGAACACGATGGAGGCGCCCGAAGTCCGGATCCGATCCTGAAGAGCAGCCATTTCATCCGGGGCCAGCTTGCGAAATGTTGATGGCTCGCTGCCCACGATATTGATCGTTGGGAACATCCTTGTCAGGGACTCAGCAAGCGAAGTGACAACCGCTTTCGTGCTGCCATACAAATAAATCGGAGTTCCTTCTGTAGCAGCTCGCTCGCAGATTTTTCGCATGAGTGTGGGGCCGTAGACCCGGTCGCGCATTCCAGTGCGGTAAAGCCAATTCATCCCCCATCGCACAGGCTGGCCATCGGGGACAAGCAGATCG
>JBATYG010000565.1:0-2686 GCA_049673945.1 Occallatibacter sp. | reverse complement strand
CGGAGCGCTTGCGAAAACCTTCGTCGAGAGGCGACATCTCCTGCGAGAGGTTGTTGAGCGGGCAGCCGCCCTCGACGTGCTCGGGTAGCAGGGAAGTGCCGCGAACGATCTCGATGAGCGTGTCAATGGGGTTGGCGGGGGGATTGGCGGCGGGATCGACGGGGGGCTTGGCGGAGGCGGCGAGAGGTTCGAGCCATTTCTTCTGCGTGATGGCGGTGACGACTTCATCGAGAATGGCGTAGCCAAGGGCCTCTTTGCTGCGGAAGTGATGATAGAGCGCGCCCTTGGTAACTTCTGAGCCCGCAAGGATGCGGTCGAGACCCGTGCCCTGAAATCCGTGGCGGTAGACTTCGCCAGCCGCGGTCGCGAGCAGGCGCGCACGAGTGGTTTCGGGGTCGCGCGCTCTGCGGGGCTTTGACACGCGGGTGCGTCGAACGGTCAGCATACCAACCAGTATGTATGTTCTATTGGATTTGTCAACCGGCGAGTTGGGGGCGCGGGGAAACAGTCAGCCTGCAGCGGAGCCGGAATTGCCGGGCTCGGGATCGACGTGGTCAGGAGAGCCAGGCTTGAGATTGCCCAGATAGACGCGGCCGACAGCGCGCAGCATCGCCTTGACGGGCCAGCCGCCGTCTTCTTCAGGGAAGAAGATTTCGCCGATGCGTTTGACCTCGGGGCGGTAGTACCAGCGCTTGAGCAGGGCGAGATGCGCCTGCCGGAGCACCGCGTGCGGCAGCTCCGCGGACTGCGTCATTTGGTCAAGTGCCGCCTCCATGCGGGATTCAAGAACTCCGCGCGCAACTTTGACGGTCTGCGCGGGAGCCTCGGCTGGAGCTGGGCCCGGTGCTATGCCCGGAGCAGACGCAACCGGATCGGGCGCTTCAGGATCGTGCGTGTCAGGATTGGGCGCGGCCGGATGCGGCGTTTCGGGAATTGCCTCGACGGCGACTGGATGCGCGAAGAGCGAGCTTGAGCCGGAGCGCTCGTTCTGGATGCGCATGCCAAGGGTTGAAAAGGCAGCGGGTCCGCGCAGCCGGCCGTTCTCAAAGAGAAAGACGGCAACTTCATCGAGCTGGGCGGAGGGCTGCAGAATGACGGCGCGCAACTGGTTCATGGGCCGGACGAGCTCGGGCGCGAGCGCGCGAATGCTTTCGACTTTCTGCACTTGCGCGTGAAGCGCCGCAGCGGTTTCAAATTCGAGATTGGCCGATGCCTCTTCGCGCTGCGTGCGCAGCTGCACGAGCCGGCTTTCGCCGCGCGTGGCGAGGAAGCTTTCGACCGCGGTGGCTTCTTGCCCGTAGCGCTCGTCAGTGCAGCCCTTGTAGCAGGGTGCGAGGCACATCTTCATCTCGGAGTAGACGCAGCCGGGGTGGCTGGGGTCGGGATGGAGATCGTCGATGCAGCGCCGCAGAAGAAAGAGCTTGAGGGCTTCGTCAGCAAAACGCTCGGCCGAGGCGCGCGAGGCGAAAGGGCCATAGGCCCACTCGGCTTCGCGCTGGCTGGGGCGATTGGTGACCACGATACGCGGGTAGGGATTGCCGCCGAGGTAGCGAATGAAGGCGGGCGCGCGCAGGTGCATGCGATCGAGGGACTTTGGCCCGTAGACCTCCTGAAGCAATTCAAATTGAAGAAGGAGCGCCTCGAAATCAGAGCCGGTGAGGCGCCACGCGATGCGGCGCACGCGGCCGGCGAGCTGCAGGCGCCGGGGATGGCGTGCCGAGGGTTGTAGCAGGCGCAGGAGGCGGCCACGCAGGCTAGGCGTGCGGCCGATGTAGGGCTCCGCATCTGCGTCAGCACCCGGCCCCACGGACCTGTCCGTGGGGCTCCCTTCAAAATAAAGGGCGAAGACTGCCGGGCGCTGTGGCAGTGCAGCAAGCGATGCTTTGGGATCGGCGGGATCGAAGGCGATGGAGTGCATCGTGCTGGCCACGGACGATCCCACGTTATGCTCCCGCGATAGTCATGCCGTCGATGCGCAGGGTGGGTGAGGCGATAGCGCTGCGGAACTCGAGGTCGTTGCCGATGGCAGCGATGTTCTGGAACATCGCGCCGAGGTTGCCGGCGATGGTGATCTCTTCAACCGCGTGGGTGAGCTGGCCGTTCTCGATCCAGAGACCGGTTGCGCCGCGGGAGTAGTCGCCGGTGACAGTGTTGGTGCCGAAGCCCATGAGGCCGGTGACGTAGAGGCCGGCGGGGATTGCTGCGATGATCTCGTCCTGCGTCTCGGCTCCGGGCTCGAGATAGAGGTTGCCGCAGCCAATGCCGGGGGTGCCGGCGAGGCCGCGCGAGGCATTGTGCGTGGAGTGCATGCCGAGCTTGCGGGCGGCATAGGTATTGAGCAGGTAGGTGCGCAGAACGCCCTTTTCGACGACGACGGTGCGGCGCGAGGGCAGGCCTTCGCCGTCGAAGGGCGAGGTACCGAACCCGCCCACGCCTGAGAGCAGCATCATGGTGTGGTCGTCGACGATGGTGACGCTGGGATGCGCGACGGCTTCGCCGACTTTGCCGGCGAGAAAGGAGGCGTGACGCCAGATGGCGTCTCCCGAGGCAGCCTCAAAGATTGAGCCGATGAGCGAGCGGGCGACTTCGGGCGTGAAGACGATGGGGACGCTCTGCGTGGGCACGCGGCGCGCGCCGAGGCGGCGCACCGTGCGGCGCGCGGCTTCAGCACCGACGGATTCGGGAG
>JBATYG010000564.1:0-2926 GCA_049673945.1 Occallatibacter sp. | reverse complement strand
ATGAACGCCGGGCAGGTCGCGCATCTGTTTCTCATGGCAGAAAGAATGGGCTACTCTGAAGCACTTTACGAGGGATTCCGTTCCACAGTGATCGGGTCGATTGGGCCGAGCACAACTGAAGGACTTTCCCTCTGCGGGTTGACGCCGGATTTTGAGCCGACTCAATCGAAAATGGGCTTCCTGATCAAAGAGATTTCACAGAATGCCAGTGTTCTGCTGGAGCAAAAGAGGTCGGCCGCCGCGCTCCACGTACCTCGCATCCCGCCTCCTCCTGTCAACCCGCTCCTGCTGGGCGAACCCGCAGCCTCGCCTGCGCAGAAACCCACGGTCTCCGGCGTCGATATTCTTCATGAGATCGGAAGCCGGATGGCTGCGTCGAACCCTCTTCATACCGTCCTCGATCGCATCGTGGATTTTGCGACTTCAGTCATTAAATGCGACTCCTGCTTTGTCTACGTTCTCGAAGACGATCAATTGGTGCTTCGGGCATCGAAGAATCCGCATTCCGATATGGTCGATCACTTAGGTCTCTTGCTTGGCCAGGGAATTACAGGTTGGGTTGGCTGGCATCGCGAACCTGTCGCCATTCCCGCCAAAGCTTTGAAAGATCCGCGCTTCAAACGCTTCAAGGACTTACCCGAAGACACGTTTGAGGCCTTCCTCTCAGTACCTATCCTTTGCCGCAGCAAACTGGTCGGGGTCATCAACCTCCAGCATCGCAAGCCTTATCACCACACCGAGCATGAGATTCGCCTGTTCAGCGCCATGGGCCATCTGGTCGGCGCGGAACTGGAGCGGGCGCGGCTGGAGACCGAGAACCTGCAGCTCTCAGACCGGCTGGAATCGCGCAAATCTATAGAAAAAGCCAAGGGAGTCCTGCAGCGCGATTTCGGCATCGACGAGGATTCAGCCTACAGGGCCATGCAGCGCGAGAGCCGGCAGCGCCGCAAATCCATGCGCGAAATCGCCGAGGCGATTGTGCTGAACGATGACCTGCGCAAGAGCCGTCTAGGTGAAGCCGGCAAGACGGGCGGTACGTCATCGGCAAAGGCAAAGACAGGTTCGTCTGTGCCTGCGGAGTTTGGCTCGTGAAGAAATGATCGCGATGTTCATTTCGCTCCCAACACTCTCTGATCAAAGCCCGCGATAAAAAGTTGCACCAGTTGACCCGTCGGCTTACCGCATCGATTGGTCATATTGCAATCGTCCCGGATGCACGCTATCATCTGGAACATAGGCGAGACTACGAAGTCTTCTCCTGACCTCTAGCCCTGCACCATGCCGTGCAGCGGTCCTTCACTCCGACAGTTTAGTGCGTCCCCGCTCCGCGAAGAGCCTTGAATCGTCCGCATTGTTTGCGGTGTTCAATTTGGTCTCGGCGCGATTCGCGCATTCTGCACCAACGCGTCCGGAGAGCGTCCCAGCCAACTCACTTCGGTTGTGGCTTTATTTGAGGGCATCGGCATGGAAACACCGGCATCTCCCAACTCGGCAGGATTTACGGCAGAGCAGAAGGAGTATCTTCTGGGCTTCTTCGCAGGCGCTATGCAACCGGTGCGGCCTTTCGTCGGATTGACAGCCACGGGTCTGCTCACAGACGACTCAGCCTCCGGTGCTGTGAACCAGGCAGATCCACCCGAAGAGAAGTACTTCGACACGCCGATCTCTGACCTTTGCAAAGAAGAACGCTGGAAGCATGATCAGAATCCTCTCGATGTCTGGGATAAGCTCATCGCGCACGCCGACGGAAATCGCGCGCCCGCGCCGGATGACATTTTTCGCTTCAAGTTTCACGGTCTTTTTTATGTGGCACCGGCCCAGGACTCCTTCATGTTGCGTCTGCGCGTTCCGGGAGGAATTCTCACCGCGCAGCAGATGCGCGGCCTTGCGTCGATGGCTGATGAGTGGGGCTCGGGCCGGGCGGACATTACCACGCGCGCCAACCTGCAGATCCGTGAATTCCAGCCGAAAGACATCGTACGCGTGCTCGAGAAGGTTAATGCGTTGGGCATGACTTCACGCGGCGCCGGCGCGGATAACATCCGCAACATTACGGCCTCGCCTGTCACGGGCATCGACCCAGCCGAGCTGTGCGATGTTGCTCCGCTGGCAGAGGCGCTCCATTACTACATCCTGAATTCGCGCGACATGTACGGGCTGCCGCGCAAGTTCAATGTCGCCTTCGACAACGGAGGCGGCATCAGCGTCGTTGCCGACACAAACGACATCGGCTTCGTCGCCGCGCGCGTCGGGGACGGTCACAATGTACCGGCGGGCGTCTATTTTCGCGTACTGCTTTGCGGGATCACGGGGCACAGGCAATTCGCCGAGGATTGCGGCCTGCTGCTGCGCCCGGAGCAAACGACAGCCGTCGCCGCCGCTATGATTCGCGTGTTCAATGAAAACGGCGACCGCACCGATCGCAAAAAGGCGCGGCTCAAATACCTGGTGGACCGATGGGGAGTTGAGAAGTTCATCGCGGAGACCGAAAAGCGACTAGCCTTTCCGCTCATCCGGTTCGCCGCTGAGAACTGCGAACCTCGCCAGAATATTGACCGCGCGGGACACGTCGGCGTCCACGCGCAACGCCAGGCCGGTCTCAGCTACATCGGCGTCTCGGTTCCTGTCGGGCGCCTTCCGGTTCAACACATGCTTGCACTCGCCGCTGTCGCGGATCGTTTCGGTAGCGGAGAATTGCGCCTCACCGTCTGGCAGAATCTGCTGATACCGAACATATCCAACAAGCGGGTCGATGAGGCGCTTTCAGTCATTCGCGCCGCGGGCCTCGACTGCACAGCGGGAACGGTGATGCGCGGAACCGTGGCCTGCACGGGAAATCGCGGCTGCCGGTACGCGGCTACCGATACAAAGTCTCATGCCGTCGAGCTCGCTAACCGTCTGGATGCGCACTTCACAATCGAGCGGC
>JBATYG010000563.1:0-2410 GCA_049673945.1 Occallatibacter sp. | reverse complement strand
ACACCCAGATCCCTCCGGAAATATCCCCCCTGAGGCGCTTTGGATCGGATGTATTCGTAAATCGTGATGTTCTCGCAGCCACGATTGGATTGTCGGGCCGAGGCACGCCTCTTGATGTGTCGTTGGGACCAGACTACATCGTTGGGGCCGGAGACACGCTAACGATACATCTCTGGGGAGGCGTCACTCAAAGCATTACTCGGACTGTCGACCGGGACGGCCGCATCTTTCTACCCGAAGCGGGATCGATCCAACTCGCGGGGCTGTCTCTCGGAGTGGCCGAAAAACTGATCGGAAGCGAACTTAGGCAGCAGTTCCGCAATGCACAGGTCGCAGTTACCGTCTCGCGCCTGCGTTCGGTGCGGGTCTATGTAGTCGGAGACGTGCAGCAGCCTGGCGGGTACGATATAAGCGCGCTCGCCACTCCCCTGAGTGCGCTTTACGCCGCCGGCGGCCCAACATCTGTAGGCTCGCTGCGAACGCTGCTCCACTATCGCGGCAAGCAACTTGTCGAGAGGGTCGACCTCTATGATTTCCTGCTGCATGGTATTCGGAATGGCAGCGCGTCATTTGAGAGCGGGGACACCCTGCTTGTACCACCCGCTGGCCGCCAGGTGGCAATATCTGGCACCGTGAAACGTCCGGCAATCTACGAACTCACAACGGGGGAAACTACGCTAGCCTCGGTCATCGACGACGCCGGCGGATTTACTGCCGCATCTTCCCCTGGTCACATCAGGATCGAACGGATTGACGCTCACCGTCAGCGAGTGACGGTAACGCTGCCCGCTCGCGATACGCAAAGCCTGCAGGCCACCCAGAACGCTATCAACGATTTCGAGGTTCAAGACGGAGATCGGATCCGCATTGAGCCGATCCTGCCCTACAGTCAGGAAGCCATTTACCTCGCAGGCCATGTAGTTCGCCCTGGACGTCAGCCCTACAGCGATGGCATGCGGCTCAGCGATATACTCCACAGCTACCAGGACATGCTGCCCGAGCCTGCAGCCCGCGGAGAGATCGTCCGACTCGTTCCGCCTGATCTTCATGCTGAAGTCGTCGACTTCGACGTTCCCGATGTGCTGATCGGAAACGTGAATCTTGACCTGCGTCCGTTCGACACGATTCGAATCTTTGGACGCTACGAGGTGGATTCGCCGACGGTCGCGATCCTCGGTGAGGTGCTGCGACCCGGCACGTATCCGATGTCCAAGGGGATGACCGCAGCGGATCTGGTCCGCCTCGCTGGAGGGTTCAAGCGGGACGCTCTCCTCGAAAGCGCCGATCTAACAAGCCATGACGTTAGCAACGGCAATCGCCTCATCGAGAATCTTGCGACAGTGCAAATCGGAGTTGCGGTTGCCGGATCCGACCCCCATGCTGACGTTCTCCTGAAACCGGGAGACATTTTGGCGATCCATCAGATCACCAACTGGAACGACATGGGCGAGTCAGTAACGATCACGGGACAGGTCAGATTTCCGGGCAGCTACGGCTTCACAGATGGCGAGCGCCTCAGTTCAGTCCTGCGAAGAGCGGGAGGCCTTTTACCGACCGCCTATCCGATGGGCGCCGTGCTGACTCGAATACAGGTTCGTGAGCTTGAGCAGAAAAGCAATGAAGAGCTGGTTCGACAGATCGAAACGAACTCTGCAACGGCGCGCCTTTCCGCCAGCGCGGCAGGCAGCAATGGTGGCGAGGAGCTGCAACTCATCAAGGCACAGCAGGAGCAGGTGCTGGCGGACCTGAAGAGCCACACCCCTGCCGGGCGCATGGTAATTCACATTAGCGCCGAGATTGAGAGCTGGGCAAATACGCCTGCGGACATTGAACTGCGCCGGGGAGACGAATTGACGATCCCGAAGCGACCCGGCTTTGTGCTCGTGACCGGCCAGGTCTACAACGCGACCGCTCTCACCTTCGCTCCGGGGAAAACCGCCGAATGGTATCTCGGCCACGCCGGGGGGACCAACTCGGCAGCCAACCGAAAGGAAATATTCATCATTCATGCGAATGGCTCGGTCGTTGGCCGTCACTCGCGTGGATGGCTTGATGGTGATGTTCTTTCAACCAAGCTCAATCCAGGCGATGTCGTCGTCGTGCCACAGAAGATTATCGGGGGCTCATTGTTCTGGAGAAATCTGCTGACCGCCGGACAGCTGGCCGCCTCCATCGCGATCACTGCCGGCGTGGCGGCATCAGCACTGTAGGCACGCAGCTTCCAAGCTGAAGGCATTTTCACCGATTGCGATGTGCGACATAATGACTCTTACTCTTCAGGCCGCCGCTTTCTCCGATCCACAAGATGAAGTGCAGGTTTGCGCGTCTGACATTGCGTTGCACTGTGTGGGCGGCCCATTAACTGCACACCATGATGCCGCTCTCACTCTGACACTTTCCTATCGATCGC
>JBATYG010000562.1:0-2150 GCA_049673945.1 Occallatibacter sp. | reverse complement strand
GCCAAAGTATCGTTCCTGTCCGTTTAAGTGCGCGTCATTCGGTGAAGCTATCCTGGCACCGGCTCCGCCACCGCTATACGCGTAATCGAAATCACGCTGATGTCATCCTCCTGCCCGAAGCTTTGCGCGGCGTTCGCCAGCTCATGGGCAGACACCGTATTGCCAAGCAACCGGTGCAGCCGTTCGAAGCCGAAGAGATGGCCCTCTGCATCCATGGCCTCCACCACTCCGTCAGACAGCACCACCAGCGTATCGTTTTCCTCGAGCCCAAGGCGTTTCACTGAAAAATCTGCTTCCTGCAACATGCCCAGCGGGAGCGCGCCTTCGATCTCCAGCGGCTCTCCATTGAGATAGGGAGTCATGTGGCCCGCGTTGGCAATCGTCACCGCGCCGTCGGCATCGATCTTCAGCGCGAGGCACGTGGCCTGCGCGTTGTTGCGTCCCAGCAGTCTCTCATTCATCTGCTTCAGCACGAAGACCGGGTCTGCCTTCACGCTTGCCGCGGTGCGGCTGGCCCCCACCAGCAGCGCCACCAGCATGCCCGCCTGCAGGCCTTTTCCCGTCACATCTCCGGCAACGATGAGCAGGCTGTTCTCCTGCCGATTGGGAATGATCAGGAAGAAATCGCCGCCCACTTCGCGTGCGGGCCGGTACTCGCTCTCCACCACGAGCCCCGGCAGCGTCGTCCGCGCCTCGGGCAGAATCATCTGCTGCACCTCCTGCGCCTGCTTCACATCCAGCGCCATTTGCCGCTGGTTGGCACGCGACTTCAGCAAACGCCGCAGCAGCAGCACCGCAACCACCAGCACGAGCAGCAGATTCGAAATCTGATTGATGCGGATACTCAACCCGAAAACTTCCCAACGTATCTTGACGTGGAGGCGCGCGAATTCGGAAGAGAAGGTCCCCACGCCCCACAACAGCACCGCCGGCAGCACCAGCCAGCTTTCCAGCCCGTGATCGCGAATGCCTTGAAAGACGATCCAAAGCTGCAGTGCGAGAACAAGTAACCTCACGATCACCGATGCGGCGAGGAAAAACGCGGCTGTGCGATGCGGCACAAGCCCGGGAATGATCTGCTGGCCGGGAACAATTGTCACAAAGAAGAGCACGGCAAGGCCGAATGCGGCGCGGGGCGTCCATGACGGCCGTTTTCTTCCGAACCAGACCCACCACACCATGATCCAGCCGGCAAACGTGAGAGCGGTGAGGAGGCTGTCGCTTAACAGCTGACTGGTAAAGATTCCTATGTACTGGGTGAAGCTGCCGATTGCGGCCCAGGCGCTGAGAATGGCTTCGAGCAGAAAGAGATTCCCGATCCAGAGATACACCCGGTCCGACCGATCGAAAAGCAGCATCGTAAAGGCGAGTACGGCCATCAAGCCAAACATCGGCGTTTCCGTCGCAACGAGCGCGTAGCCACGCACCAGCTCAAGCCAACTAATCTGGTAGTGCTCATCCAGCGTAGAGGCGCTCCCCAGCAAGGGAGCCGAATGCAAGCCGCCCACATCGGCTGCTTCCGACAACGTCGAGTTCGTCATATACACCCGCAGCGCGAGCACCTCGGTGAACGAACCGCTGTCGCCCCCTGGCCGGGAGAGTGAAAACTCGGCTGGCTGGATGTAGAAAACGATGGGCGGGCTCTTGGTGAAGTCTCCAAAGTGCCCCACCAGTTCGCCATTGGCAAAAATCTGGTATATGTCGTCCAGGTCCGGAGGTCCCATCAACTTCAAGGGCTCCGCGCCTGGGGCCCGCACTCTCACGCGAAGGCGGTACCATGCGTATCCCCAGTAGCCCGGATGACCGCGAACCGTCCAGCCGGGAACCCAGCCAGACATCCCCGACAACGGATCCACGGCTCCCGTTGGCGGCGTCAGGTCAACCGTTTCCCACTCTGAATCGTCAAAGTCCGCTTCGGCCCACAGAGGTTTTCCCGTCGCCGCATCGGTTGGCGAATCGCCAATCGTAAACTTCCAGGGTCCATACAGCGACACGGCCGACTGCCCCAGGGTCACATTCACAGCTTCGGCCGGCGCCGCAGTTGAGCCTTGCACCGGTGTTGCGGCCTGCGCAGCGGCAAAGGAACACAGCAGCGATACCGCCAGAAAGCCGGAAGACCGCAACCATCGCGCCATTGAAGAACCTCTTCG
>JBATYG010000561.1:0-4183 GCA_049673945.1 Occallatibacter sp. | reverse complement strand
GATGGGCCAGCATCGCTGATGCTGGTGCATCATGGCGCCGAGATCCCCTGCCGCCTTGTGGACCTGAGCCTCGGGGGCTGCCAGATCTGCGCCGAAAAACCCTTCCTGGCCGGTCCGATGGTCCGCGTCGAGGTGGTCTTTCAAGTGGTTGGCGAGGCCTTCCGTATCGCCGGAGTGACGCAGTGGACGCGCGGCAGACAGTGGGTCGGCGTGCGGTTTCTCGACCTGAGCGAGCGCAGGCGCAACGCTCTCACGCAATTGATTAAAGAGATAGAGGAGTACAACTCGCGGCGCGCCAGCGCCCTGCAGAACTCTGCCGCCGGCTCAGATGCAGCGGAGAATGCCTAGTTTGGCGTTGCCGCCGGTCTGGTCCGCGCGAATCGGCACTCGGCGCACTGGCAGTTGCGGCGCAGATAATCCCAGGAGTAGATGCCGGCGGAATGCCCGTCAAGCCAGTTGAACTGGAGTGCATAGCGGCCTACTGCGTGTGCGCTTGCAGGTTTCGAGGGCGGCTTGTACATCGGCAGCAGCACTGTGGCCTTTTCTTTTCCCTGCCCGATCTTACGGCCTTCGTTGGTGCGCTCATCCACACAGGTTGCGCAGGGGCACGCATCGCGCAGCCACGCGAAGCTCCAGGCACTCTTATGGCCGTCTTCCCAGTCGATCTCGAGTCCTTTGCCCTCGGTGAGCAGCACCCTGACCTTCGCCGGCGTGATCGCAGCGCGGGTGAGGGACGGCTCGGTAGTGGACTCCTGTCCGGCCTCTTCTCTGCTGACGAAACGGATGCCCTCGTGGCTCATGACTCTATTCTAGAAGAACTGCCGGTCGAGCGCCGCGGCGGCGCGAATCATCCGTGATTTCTCCAGAAGAACCACGCGGCCATGGACAGACCGATCGCGACAACCAGGCCACGCAACACCGGCTGCGGAACACGCCGCGCGAGGCTCGCTGACGTGTATCCCCCGATGGCGCAGGTGACCATGGCGAGAAGACAGTAGCGCCAGACTACCTGGCGATCCAAGACGAAGATCAGAAAAGCCATCCCATTGGCCATCGTCGTCGAGACCACTTTGAGCGCGTTGATCTCGTTCAGGTCCTGATAGCCGAAGAGAGCGAGCAGGGTCATGATGAGAAAGCCCGCACCGGCGCCAAAGTAGCCAATGTAAAAGCAGACCAGCGTGGTGAGGACGAAGACGGGGAGACGCCGAGGCGCCCTGGGCCGGGGCGCCCTGGATTGTTCGACTCTGCCTTTGCGCCGCTCAATCAGGCGCGTGACTGGGCCGCTCGCGGCAAAGATTAGAGCCGCCATCAACAGCAGCCACGGCACAAGGTACAGAAATGTTCTCTGCGGCGTAATCAGCAGAACGGTGGCGCCTGCCGTTCCGCCAATAAAGCCGGCAGCCGCCATGGGCAGCGCCAGGTGCCAGTTTTTGCGAACATGATGGCGATAAGCGGCAATCGAGGTGAGCTGGCCGGGCCACAGCGCAACCGTATTGGTGGCGTTGGCCTGGATCGGCAGCATCCCCGTGCCCAGCATCGCCGGAAAAACAAGGAATGAGCCACCCCCGGCAACCGCATTGAGCACGCCCCCCAGAAAGGCCGCTACAACGAGCCAGACCAGACTCCAGGGAACGGCCGGGGAAGTGCTTATGAGCTGGAACATGTGCGGCTATTGTAGAGGCTTGCCGCGTTGCGCCCACACTGTTTGCCTTTGGCATTCACTGTGATGAATTAAGGCTGTTGAACGCTCAGCCGCGGCGTATGCTCTTGGCATGCTATTGAACGCGCGTCGTTTGCCGGTGCTGGCTCTCGCTGTTCTTGCTTCTCATCTGGCCCTGGCCGCCGACAGGTCGGCCGGGACGGCGGCACCTGTCGCTGTAGTGGAGGGCCTTGGGAAGGGCGTTGCACCTCTCGACGGTCCGTGGCAGTTTCACCTTGGAGACAACCCGGCATGGGCCTCGCCCACGATTGCGGACACGGACCGCACGGCCGCCTGGGAGCAGATCGCCACGGACAAGCCCTGGGGTGCGCAGGATCACCCCGCTTACACCGGCTACGCGTGGTATCGAAAGCACCTGCACATCGCGCCGGCTTCAGGAGCGGACGCGGATGTTGCGATGCTGATTCGCAAGGTCGACAGCGTCTATGAGATTTACTGGAATGGAAAGCTCGTGGGGCATTTTGGCCAGATGCCTCCCCACCCCAAATATCCTTACGACCTCCCCGCGCAGACCTTCGGGTTGGGGGCGATCCGCGACGGCGTGCTCGCGATTCGAGTCTGGAGAGCACCGCTCCTGTCCTTCGACCCCAATGAGATCGGCGGATTCTATTCGACGCCAGTGATCGGCAGCCCTACTGGAATCGCGGCAATCAAGGCGACCCTGGACTATTCGTGGCTGCGCAGCCGCCAATACATCTTTGGCCTGCAGGCTCTTCAGAGTATTGTGACTGTGCTCAGCCTTATTCTCTGGCTCCGCGATCGCTCACAGCGTGTGCTGCTGGCGATGGCTGCATTTTCAGGCGCGCCCGTGCTGGCGTTGATACTGGTCGGGCTGCAGATCCCGTTCTCCTTCTCCTTTGCGTTGGGCTGGCTACAACCCGTGCTCAGCATTACCGATATCGGGCTGTGGTACCTGCTGCTCTATCTGCTCAAGCTCGATGAGAACCCCAGGCTGACCCGCTTTACGCATAGTCTGGCCGTCCTCTCTTTCGTTGCAACCTCCCTGGACGGGATTTTGGCCTCATTCGATTGGTCGAGCGCATTTCTTGTAGGCTGGGTCACCGGTGCCGACGCGGTTCTGACGGCAATCTTCACCCTCGCCGAGATATACCCCCTGGTTCTCGTCGCCTTTGCCCTGCGCAAGCGCCTCGACCTTGCCCGCTGGCTGGTGGCGATTACCGCCTGTCTCACAGGCATGCTTTCGGTGATCCGCATCGCGGTGCAGCAGGGCGCACGCTACACGCACTGGAACCTGGGCGAGAAAATCGGATCGCCTCTGTTCACGATCAATGGGAATGTCTTTACGGCGCAGACCTTGGCCGAGACCTTGCTCCTCTTTGCAATTGTCTTCGCGGTCTACCGCTACATGCAGGAGTCGGCGCAGCACCATAGCCAGATGGAGCAGGAGTTCAAGAGCGCTCGCGAGCTGCAGCAGGTGTTGATCCCCGAAAATCTCCCCGAGCTTCCGGGCTTTGCTTTCACCACGGCCTACCGCCCGGCACAGGAGGTTGGCGGCGACTTCTTCCAGATCATTCCGCTCGAAGACGAGCTGGCCGGGTCAACACTGATCCTGCTCGGCGATGTAAGCGGCAAGGGGCTCAGGGCGGCGATGACCGTCTCGCTGATCGTAGGGGCGGCGCGCTCGCTCGCCAAATTCACACCCCGGCCCGCCGATCTGCTGAGTGAGTTGAACGAACGCCTCGCCGGCCGCCTCAATGGCGGCTTTGTCACCTGCCTGGCTCTCCGCCTTACGCCCGACGGGGAATGCATGATCGCGAGCGCGGGCCATCCCGCACCTTATCTCAACAAAAAAGAACTCAACCTGCCCGGCTCACTTCCGCTCGGGGTGGTGGCCACCACAGCCTATGAGGAAACAAAGATCACCCTGCAGGAAGGCGACCACTTTGCCCTCTACACCGATGGCCTGCTTGAAGCCCGCGGAGCCGATGGCGAGATCTTTAGCTTCGACCGCCTGGACGAGCTGTTTGCATCGCATCCCGACGCGGCCAAGGCCACCGAGGCAGCCATCGACTTCGGCCAGGAAGACGACATTACCGTGCTGACTCTGACCCGGCTGGCGACTCGTGAGAAAGCCTCAAGCCGCTACTCGGCACCGCAGTTTCTGGGTGCCTGACAGCAGATTCTCGACCTTTTCCCGCGTGGACTTAATTGATTTTAAATAACTTACATCTATAACTCAAATATTAGTCATTTATGCTCATATTTTATGAATCCTTAAGGCTATAGTTTTGTCAAACGAAGTGAAAGCCGGGGGTATGCCCTTGCCGGACCGAAATTCCTAAGCCGTTTGGAGGAGAACAGAATTATGGCTATCACTCGTTGGTATCCCTTTCGGGACGTCATCACACTGCAGGATCGCGTGAACTCAATCTTCCGCGATTTCAGCGAAGGGGAAAGCGCACTGACGACGGCCAGCTTTGTGCCGCCTGTCGATGTCTACGA
>JBATYG010000560.1:0-6964 GCA_049673945.1 Occallatibacter sp. | reverse complement strand
GCAAAGATCATTACGGCGACCAGCAGCGCGGTGATCCACGCCCCGTCGACGAACTTCGCCACCAGCACCACAAGCGTGGTGATCCCCGTGGCAAGAGCGCCAAGACCATTCACCAGCATGCGGCCTGTGTCGCCCTTCTGCTTCCAGTGCACGACCATGCCTGCCTGCGACAACGTAAAGGCCAGAAAGGCGCCGATTGCATACAACGGAATCAGCCTGTCTGTGACGCCCCGGAAGAAGATCAGCAGCAGGGCCGTCAAAGCGACCAGCACATAGATGCCCCACGAGTAGAGAAGCCTGCGCCCGCGCAGCAGAAAGACATGCGGCAGATAGTTGTTCGAGGCAATCGCGCGCGTCAGCCGCGGAAAATCCGCAAAAGCGGTGTTGGCTGAAAACGAGAGCACCAGCAGCACAGAGCCCATCGCGAGGTAATAGAACCATCCCTTGCCCATCACCGCGCGCGTCAGCATCGAGAGCACGCTCTCATACTGCGCCGAGCCCGGCTCCGTCGCGCCCACGCCATAGGCCTTGCACAGCAGCGCGATCCCCAGCAGCAGAATCGCCAGCATCACGATGATGACAGTGAGCGTGATCCTGGCGTTCTTCCGCGTGTCATCGCGAAACGCCATCACACCGTTGCTCACCGCCTCCACGCCGGTCATCGCCGTGCAGCCTGAAGAGAAGACCTTCAGCAGCAGCCACACGCTCATTGCCTCGGTAGCCGCGGGCATCGCCGGCAGGGGCGTCACCGGATGAGGATGACCGCCCAGTGCATGCCATCCCCCCACCAGGATCACGATCAGAAGCGCGCCTACGAAGAGATACGTGGGCACCATGAAGACGGCGCCGGCGTCGTGAACCCCGCGCATATTCACAATGGTGAGCGCAACCAGCACGCCGAGACAGATCTCGAGCGTGTGCGGCTGCAGGCTGGGCGCAGCCGAGATCAGCGCGCCGACCCCGGCCGAGATACCCACCGACGCCGTCAGGATGTAGTCGATCATCAGCGCCGCTGCCGCCAGCAGCCCGGCATTCGGCCCCAGGTTCTCGGTCGCAACCGTGTAGGAGCCGCCGCCCTTCGGATACGCTTCAATCGTTTGCCTGTAGCTGAAATAAACAATCGTCAGCAGGATCACGATTGCCGCGCTGACCGGCACGATGTACCGCACGCCCATCAGGCCCAGCGGGATCAGCAGCGTAAGAGCGGCTTCAGGCCCGTACGCCGCGGAACTCAGCGCATCGAGACCGAAGATCGCGACGCCCGCACTGGGGCCAACGTGTTCGGCGCGCTCTTCGCTGGTAGCGAGCGGCCGGCCAAATAGAAAATTCAGAACGTCTGAGACGATCGCCATGCGGATGGATTACGCGACTGAGCAGCAGGAACGCCGCCGAAGGCATTGTCTCATGCGAGCAGAGACGCACCAGTTGCGTGCGCTGGCGGCATCACTCGCCCGGCCCTGGCAGTTTGCAGCACTCGCCCGCGTCCGCCGGTTCGTTCGCGCCGGCATCGAGCACAACCTTCCAGCTTCCGTCGGGCTCTCTGCGCCAGACGGTGATGTAGCGGCCCGAGGTTTTTACGGGATTGCCGTTCGCGTCTTTGCTGCTTCCCTCGAAGTGGCCCCAGGTGTACCCCATGTCTCCCGATGGGCCCATGAGCGCGTCCGTGGGGGTCCATGTCAGCTGATATTCCTTGGGAGACCATGTCGCAGAATGCGTAATCGCGATTGCGCCGAAGATGGGGGCCTTTCCGTTGCTCAGCGATACCGCGTCATCGGCGAACCAGGTGGCAAACGCCGCCCCGCCCCGCTTGGCAACGTCCTTTGCGAACCGGGTGTCGAGGTCGAAGAGGAGCATCTTTCCAGGCTTCACCGTCGAGTCCGTCAGCGGGTTCGGCGCTGCCGATTGCGTGCCTGGTTCCGGCAACTGTGCGCAGAGCGGCAAGCGTAAGGCAAATGCCAACATCAACAATCCAAACCAAATCGCTCTCGAGCCCTTCGTCAAGCTGCGCTCCTCCCTCATAAGAGCCTTTACCGGCAATGCTACAACGCGAGAGCCCGCGCGCGCCGGCCACCGCAATCCGCCCGCCGTTCCTCATTTTCGGCGCTTGACCTCCGGTAATGGCAACCTCGATTCTGGCAAGCTCTTCCAATCCGGCCGATTGCTATACTTGGTTGACGTGATTGCGCGGTCTGGGCGCTGCGAGGCTGTCTGAAGTCAACAGGCGGACCCACTTCGCAACCCCGGCTGTCGAAAGTGGATCCCCCCATGCGCCTGGGTCCCCCTGAGGACATCCGGCATTTTCCCGGGGGAAGGACATACATGGGAACACTGCTGGAGTCGATTCATTCGCCCGCCGATGTAAAGAAGCTGGACTACACTCAGCTGGCTGAACTCGCAGAAGAGATTCGCGCTTTCCTCATCCAGACCCTCTCCCGAACCGGCGGACACCTCGGCCCGAATCTGGGAGTGGTGGAGCTCACGCTCGCCCTCCACATGGTCTTCGACACTCCGGCAGACAAGCTCGTCTTCGACGTGAGTCACCAGGCTTACGTGCACAAGATTCTAACCGGCCGCCGCGAACGCTTCGGCACCATTCGCCAGCCGGGCGGGCTTAACGGCTTTATGCTGCGCACCGAGAGCGAGCACGACTGCTACGGCGCTGGACATGCCGGCACCGCGCTTTCTGCCGCGCTGGGCATGGCCGTCGCGCGCGACATGGCAGGTGGCAAGGAGAATGTGGTTGCCGTTGCCGGCGATGCCGCCTTCACCAACGGCATCTCCTTTGAAGCGCTCAACAATATTGCCGAGCAGACCAAGCGCCTCATCGTTGTGCTCAACGACAATGAGTGGTCCATCGACCGCAACGTCGGCGCCATCGCCCGCTACTTCCATCGCATTGTCACCACCGAGCACTATCGCAACTTCCATGAGTCGGCTGCGCGCCTCGTCGAGCGCTTCGGCGGCAAGACGGCTATGACGGTTGTGCGCCGCGCTGAAGAAGCGGCCAAGAGCATGCTCTGGCCCTCGATGCTCTTCGAGGAATTCGGACTGCAGTACTTCGGTCCCATCGACGGTCACAATCTGCCGCTCCTCGTCGAGACCTTCGACTTCCTCAAGAAGGAAGATCGCCCCGTGCTGCTGCACATCCTCACCGAAAAGGGCAGGGGATTCCAGCCGGCAATCGACGGCCAGAAAAAGTTCCACGGCCTCGGGCCCTACGATCCTGCAACCGGCAAGACGCTTGCTGCGCAGACCACCTACTCCGAGGTCTTCGCCAACACGCTGGTGCAGCTTGCCAACGAAGATCCGCGCGTGGTGGCCGTGACGGCGGCCATGCCCAACGGCACCGGCCTTGACCACTTCCGCCCGCATCACCCGAGCCGCTACTTCGACGTGGGCATTGCTGAAGAGCACGCCGTGATTTTCGCCGCCGGCATGGCGACGCGCGGCTTCCGCCCCGTCTGCGCCATCTACTCCACGTTCCTCCAGCGAGCCTTCGATCCCATCGTGCACGATGTCTGCCTGCAGAAGCTGCCGGTTCTTTTCTGCATGGATCGCGCCGGGCTATCGGGCGACGACGGCCCCACGCATCATGGTTTGTTTGACATCGCCTACCTGCGCGGCATTCCCGACATGGTGCTGATGGCTCCGAAGGACGAGAACGAGCTGGGCGACATGATGAAGACGGCCCTGCAGCTTCCATCGCCCTGCGCTATTCGCTACCCGCGCGGTGCGGTCTCCGGCGTCGAACGCAAGCCGCAGCTCGAAGTGCTCCCCATCGGCAAAGCCGAAGTCATCGCAGACGGTTCCGACGTGGCGATTCTCGGCCTCGGCCCCATGATCACGCTCGCACAGGAACTCGGCGTGCGCCTCGAACGGGAAGGCTTCTCGGCCGCCATCATCAATCCACGATTCATCAAGCCGCTCGATCGCGAGATGCTCGAGCTTTATTCGCGCCGCGTCGCCGCCTTCGTCACCTTCGAGGACCACGTGAAGATGGGCGGCTTTGGAACCTCGATCGTCGAAGCCCTCGATGAAATGGGAATCTCCGTGCCTGTCATCCGCATCGGCTGGCCTGACCAGTTCGTCGAACACGGCAAAGTGGATGCGCTGCGCACCAAATACGGCGTCACGGTCGATGAGGCGCAGGCACAGGTGTTGCCCCTGCTGGCGCGTCGGCAGCGGCGGTCGCTTGTGGCCAGCTAGAAGGACGATGCGGAGCCGTTCGCATCGGGGCCAAGCTTTCCTGTATATCCCGTCTTTCGACGGCAACCCGTTTGACGCCGCGCGGCCCGCGTGCGTGTGCGACAATCCATTCTTCGGTATGCGATCTTTTCTTTCGGCCCTCTTGTGGATCACCGCATTCCTCCTCGCAGGCCCATATCTGCAGGCCCAGGCTCCCCCCGCGCCGCTTGTCCTTGCCGGCGGAACGGTGATCGATGTAACCGACTGGGGCCACTCCGCAAAAGATCTGCACGATGCCATCGTCATCCTCGACGGAGGAAAGATCTCCGCCGTCGGTTCTCGCGCCGACGTTCCCATTCCTCCGAACGCGCACGTGATCGATTGCACCGGCAAATTTCTGATCCCCGGCCTCGTCGATGGCTTCGCCGGCATGAACAGCCAGGGTCAGGCGAATGCATTCCTCTACATGGGTGTCACCACCGTGGTGGCAAGCGCAGACGTGCGCCGCGGCCACATCGACACCGAGGCCAATCCAAAACCGCATCTCTACCTGCTCGACTCCATCGGCACCACCGACGACTGGAGCCTGCTCATCGGCCAGCCCAGCTGGACCGCGAAGCTGCGCGAGGGCACGCATCCGGTTGAGCTCAGCCCTGAAGACACCGCGCGCCAGCTTGCCGAGACTGCACGCCTCGGCACCCGCGTGCTATGGCTCGGCGGCGATCTCACCGCTGCCAACAGCCAGTGGATCATCGCCCACGCGCATCAGGCCGGCCTGGTCACCTACGGGGAATTCGTGGCAACGCCCTACCGCGTCGGCATTGAGGCCGGCGTTGACGCCCTGCTGCACATGGGCCGCTACGAGCTCGGCGTCATTCCCGACGAGCTGCAGCGCCCGCTCGTCGACGACCCCAACGGGGCCGCGGCCAACACTGCCTTCGATTACGCGCAGCATCTGCCGCCCAACGATCTCCATCTGCGCGCTTACGCGCACTTCATTGCAACCCACCACGCGGCTCTCATGCCCACCTTCAGCATCTACTTCCTCAATCTGCCCGGTCATCGCGATTTGTGGAAGGAGCCCGCCGCAACTCTTCTCGATCCCGCTGAAATGTGGCAGCCCTCTGACCGCGAAACCGGCGAGAAAATTTACACGCTGTCTCCGTGGACACGCCATCTCCCCGCCGCCACGCTGCGCTGGATGCAGGAGAGCCAGCGTAAAAAGGCCGATCAGGCGGCGATGCGTCTCTGGCAGATCAACGAAACCATCTTCGCCGCCTATCCGCACTACCTCGCCGCTTCCGGCGCTCCGGTCGAAGGCACAATGCCGGGAATCTCCCTGCACACCGAGCTGGAGATGCTGGTGCGCCTCGGCCTCTCGCCGCGTGAATCCCTCGCCACGGCCACCAATAACTACGCGCTGCAATTCGGCTGGAACGAGCTGGGGCTGATCGCTCCCGGCCGCCGCGCCGACATCCTCGTCGTCGACTCCGACCCGACAACGAACGTCTGGAACGCGCGCCGCATCTCCACCCTCATCGTCGATGGCAACGCGGTCGATCGCGATGCCCTGCTGAAACTGAAGAAGTAGGAGCGGTGAGATCTGGATACTCGTTAGTCACGAAGCTGCGGATGCCCCAGTCTCGTTTTTGAAACCTGGGAAAGCGACACCGTCAATCGAACTGTGAACGACGTATCCTTCTCCGCATGAAGCGAGGGTTGGTGGACAAGCTCGAGAACTGGTCATGGTTGAATTACCGGCCTCGTCGAGATCGAAACCATAGGTACTGCGGCGAGACGAGACTGCAAATTCCGGGAAGGCTTCGAAGTGAAATTTACGGCTGTTGAGTGCATTGCTTTCGACGGTCTCAGAAGCGAGACCGCGGGCACCCAGCAAGTTTCTTCATCATCTCTGAGATCCTGGCGTCGGCTTCAATGTGGAACCGCTTACAGGTTGTCACTGAGATGTACCGCCATTGGGAGGCAGGGAGATCTCTCTTATATTTCCATAATGCCGTTGTACCCAGGCGTCGAGGCGATTGTAAGCATCCTCACCAATTTCGTCTCTTAGCTTCTCCTTGGTTGCTTCAAATATGTTGTCGAGGTCATGAGCCAGTGCGCGGATTCTGTCATCCATCGCCTGAATATCGGGTGGATACGGTTTGATTAACTTGTAACCTGGGCCATATTTTTGGACAAATTCGTCGGTGACGGCCTTGATTTGTTCTTGGATTTCCAGCAGAGAACGATTCGAATCGAGCAGAATACCCAGCACCACCGGTTCCTCGCTTTCCGGAAACCCCGCAACACGGCTGTAATCCTGCCGCTGCGCTTGAAGCTCGTCGCCTTTCTCGATCGCCCGCTGTACCCGTCTGTCCTCCGCTGCTACATGTGAAATGAACAATTCATACCTGACATTTGCGGGTACCGCAGCGAGAGGCTCTTCCTTCGGATGGTAGAAGCTGGCAGGGTATTGGGACCTGGCGAACTCTCGATTCACAAAAGCATCGAGTTTGGCAAAGTCTTCTTCCCCGAGCATTTGCTTCAAAGCAAGCCACGCATTTTGGCGAATCTCCCGATTCTCGCTTGTCACGGCCTGATGGCTGGGGAGAGTAAGCCCCTGTTGCTCAGCGGTGCCAAGCTGTCTCGCAATCACGTAAGCGTCCTCGGCGTCTTTCCATTTCTTCTCGTTCTCAGCAATTCGCTGTTCCGCATCGAGAATCAGTTTCAGCATCCTCTCTGCTTCGTCCTTGCTTATGTCGATAGCGGAGCTGTAGTC
>JBATYG010000559.1:0-5602 GCA_049673945.1 Occallatibacter sp. | reverse complement strand
GTAGACGAGCGGAGCGGTTTGCGGCACGGGCTTTGACCCGCTGGCAGCGGCGCTGGGCCTGGACGCGGGCATGGGCGCGGGCATAGGGGCGAGGCCCTCGCTCTGGGCAAGCGGGAAATCGTTCCCTTTCATCTCGGCTGGTGCGGGCGGACATCCACATGACTCCTGTTCCTGATCGACAACCTCGCGCAGGCTGCCGTGCTGAAACATGACGCGCTGACCGGATTGAACGCGGTAGAGGCTGCCGTCGAAGACGCTGGTGACGAGAACGTAGGGCGCGTTGGGGCCGGGATTGTCGACGCACGTGTCGCCGTCCTGCCCGAGACGAACCTTGAGGTTGGTGGTTCCGGGGCCGCCGATGAGGATGCGGAAGTCCGGAGTAAGAAGAATGTCGGCATTGCGGCCGGTGGCGAAGTCGGTCTCGATGGCGCCGTGATCGATGGCCATCATGAGGCCGGGCGAATCGCCGGAGGGGACGCTCGAGTCGGCGGCGAGCTTGACCGCGGTGGAGGCACAGACGCGGAGCGTTCCGCGATGAGGCAGCGCGACGTCGGTGGTGGTTGCGCCGGAGACAACGGTTCCGTTGGCGGCGATCATCGCGCGGCCGCCTGCGACCTGGAGGGCACCGGTGACACTGGCGGCGCTTCCAGGGATGCCGCTGTCGAGAGAGACGATGGCGATGGGCGTGATGGAGGGGACAACGGAGGGCACAACAGCGGGAGGAGGCGGGGTTTCGGCCGCTGCCGCTGTCTGCGCCTGAAGAGGTGTGCGCCGAGCCAGCAGAAGAAGCGCGATGAGCACGATCTTGTGCGGGAGTGAAAGCGAGAAGCCCGGGCTTGCGATCGACGAGAGACGCATTCCGTCACATTTCCAGGAAATTTCGGATCATCTGGCGGCCGCCCTCGGTCAATACGCTCTCTGGATGAAACTGCACACCCTCGACGGGCAGAGTGCGGTGGCGCAGGCCCATGATCACGCTGCCGTCGGTTTCAGCGGTGCGCGCAGTGATTGCAAGTTCGGCGGGCAGGGACTCCTGATCGACGATGAGCGAATGGTAACGCGTGCAGGTAAGCGGAGATTGCAATCCCGAAAAGACGCCTTTGCCATCGTGTTCAACGACGCTGGTTTTACCGTGCATGAGATGCTTTGCCCGCACGACCCGGCCGCCAAAAGCTTCGCCGATGGCCTGGTGGCCGAGGCAAACACCCAGGATTGGCGCCTTGCCTGCCATGTGACGGATCAAGGGGATGAGAATGCCCGCTTCACCCGGCGTACAGGGACCGGGCGAGAGCAGGAGGCGCTCCGGCTTCAGCGCCTCCACCGCCTCGACGGTGAGCTCATCGTTGCGCCGCACCAGGATATCGGCACCCAGTTCCCCCAGATATTGAACAAGGTTGTAAGTAAAGGAGTCGTAGTTGTCGAGAACGAAGACCATTGGATTCAGTTTAGCGCTAAAGCCCGGAAATTGCGGGACGAGGACCGAAGCAATGCGCGCGATGGCGCAGGCAACCGAAGTGAAAAGGCCCAGATTGCCGGCGGCGCTCAAGCGGCTGCGCGCGTTGCTGGAAGCACGATGAAAGTTGCCCTGGCGCAGCGGCTTCTGAAAGACTGGGCACTGGTCTGGAGCGATGGTTCTACATTTTCTGATTCAGGGACGTGTGCAGGGCGTCGGGTTTCGCTGGTTTGTCCATCGCGAAGCGAGCGAGCTCGAGCTGCGAGGCTGGGTGCGCAACACGGAAGACGGCGACGTGGAGATTGTGGCCTCGGGCACGCCGGAGGATCTGTCTGAGCTGCGTGCGAGCCTGCGGCGAGGACCGCGCGGGAGCCGCGTGGACCACGTGATCGAGCATCAGCTTGACGCGAGCGAGGGCGAAGGGCTCGTGGCCTTCCGCATCGAAGGAGCGTGGTAGCGGCGCACGGCTTCTTCCGGCGAGCTTTGCGACCCATCTCACCGTGCAATTGTTGTGGCGCTATGCCCTTCTATAATCAGAAGGGAAGACGAACCGCCTACCTACCTGTTCCCTTCCCGCAAATTCATCAAGCCTGGCTTGAGCCGATTTCAGGAGCACGCAGACGTATGTCCGAAGCGAAGAAGCAAGTGGATGTGGATGTTTTGAAGGCGCTGGTGCGCACGGTGCCGGATTTTCCAAAGCCCGGGATCCTGTTTTACGACATCACGACGGTGCTCAAAGACAAGACGGGGTTTGCGCAGCTTATCGACGCGCTGGCGGCCCATTACATTGAGCAGAGAATCGACCTGGTGCTGGGAATCGAAGCGCGGGGCTTCATCTTCGGGCCGGCTCTCGCCTATCGGCTGAATGCCGGGTTTGTGCCGGTGCGCAAGCCGCGCAAGCTGCCGGCGCCGGTTGCGCGGGTTACGTATGACCTGGAGTACGGAACCGATACGCTCGAGATTCACACGGACGCCATCAAGCCGGGACAGCGCGTCCTTTTGGTGGATGATCTGCTCGCAACCGGAGGCACGATGGAGGCGACGGTGAAGCTGGTGCAGCAGCTAGGCGGCGATATCGTGGGGCTTGCCTTTGCGCTTGAGCTTGATTTTCTGAAGGGCCGCGATCGCTTCGCGGAGTATGACGTCTTCAGCCTGCTGCATTACGACGAGTAAGAGAATGCCGGGACAGGATGCGAGCCGGTGCAAAGATCCGCTGCCTGCAAGCGGGTCCCGCGTTCAGTCCAGCGATATCTTGCTCTCTCCTTCTGACGTGGACGCATGGGATCCGCCGGGAGCGGCAGCGTTCTCACGGGCTTCCTGGAGCATCTGGGTATCGACAAAACGGTAGCCCACGTAGACATCGGTCAAAAGATAGACGGGGCGGGAAGGATCGTCCTCGATCTTTTTGCGCAACTGACGAATGAAGGTGCGAAGGTATTCGACTTCTTCGCGGCAGTCCGCGCCCCAGACGGCGGTGAGAAGCCTGGCATAGGTGATGACCCGGCCGGCGCGGCTCATGAGGCAATAGAGGATATCGAACTCCTTGCGTGTGAGATGAACCGGCTGATTTCGCCGCGTAACGGTCCTACGCGCCGGCGTGAGGCGAATCTCTCCGATTTCGATAGGAGCGTCTTCGACGCGAGCCGGAGCGTGCGTACGGCGGTGCGCGGTGCGGATGCGCGCGACAAGCTCTCGGATGCTGAAGGGCTTGGTGACGTAGTCGTCAGCGCCCAGTTCGAGAGCTTCGACTTTCTCCTCCTCTCCATCGCGAACCGTGACCATGAGAACCGGGAGCCTGGGCGCAAGGGCGCGAATGCGGCGCAGCGTCTCAATGCCGCCGATGCCGGGCATATTGACGTCGAGCAGGACGACATCGACCGGTGTGGAATGGAGGAACTGAAGCGCCTCTTCGCCGCGGGACGCCTCGGAGACCTGGAAACCGAGTTCGGCAAGAGGCGGCCTGATGGCACGGCGGATAGCGGATTCGTCGTCAACGATGAGAACGCGTATGGCGGGCTGATTCATCAGGATTTCCTTTTCTGCACCTGGGTTGGAATGGCCGCGAAGAAGGTTGTCCCCTCGTCCTCTTCGCTGGTGACCCACACATAGCCGCTGTGGATGAGGGCGGCACGCTTGGCGACGGCGAGGCCAATACCGGTTCCCGCGGCGCGATTCGACGAGGTGGATGAGCGGTAGTAGCGATCAAAGATGCGTTCGCGGTCAGCGATGGGAATGACGGGGCCGAAGCTGTGCACGGAAAAGATCACTTCAGCCTTTGCCTGAAGGGCGCGAATGGTGATGGGGGTGCCGTAGATCGAATACTTGCACGCGTTATCGATGTACTGAGTGAGCAGCATGGTGATGAGCTGGCGGTCGCAGCAAAGGACAAGATCGTCATCCGGCGTGTCGATGACAACTTTCATGCTGGCGAGACGATCTCCGAGGCTATCGACAACCCCCACGATCAGCGGCCGAATCTCGACGTCGGCGGCATTCACAGAGACTTCACCGGCGTCGAGGCGCGCGGTGGTGAGAAGGCGCGTGGTGAGATCGTTGAGCAGGCCGGCCTGTTCATCGATGAGCGATACGAGTTCGGATTGCGCGGGTGAAAGATGACCCATCTCGCTGAGCCCGGTGGACGCAGCGCGAATCGCGGTGAGGGGCGTCTTGTAGGCGTGCGCGAGGCTATCGAGCACCGTGGCGCGGAGCTGCTCAGTACGCCGCTCGGTCTCGATGCGGCTCTCGTTGGCAAAGGCGCGGTAGCGGTCAAAAGTAATCGCAATGAGAGAAGCAATGGCGTTGTTTGTGAGGGGACCTGTTTCGCCACGAAGAACAAGACTGCCAACGGGAACGGTGCCGAGGCGGACCACCCGCTTGCTGATGCCCGACACCGGATCGTCATCGTTGGTCTCAAAGTAGTAGACGCTCTGGGCCAGCTCCTGTGGGTCGTCGTGCCAGTAGCCGGCCTGATAGATCTCGTGCAGGTCGGCATCAAAGACGACCACGGCTTCAAGAGCAAAGATGCTGTGCACCAGCTCAGCAAGCTGGGCGCCGGGCTCGACATGCAGATTCATCTGCAGGGTGCGGCGCGTGAATTCGTAGAGATCGTGCATCTGGCCGCCCCAGGAGTCCGACTCCCTGGCGTGCTCGGTAACCCGGGCAGAGAGACGGCTCACGATGAGCGCCGTGAACACAAAAGCAAGAAGGGTCACCGAACTGGCGGAATCGCGCGCGGGGTTGAAGTGCAGATGCCGGACGGACAGATAACTCTGCACGACAACCGCGGAGAGCGACACGATCACCGCCTGCCAGAAGCCGCAGAGCAAGGCCGCAGGGACAACGACCAGCAGGCAAAGCAGCGATGCAACAGGAAGCAGCCCCTGAAACCAATGGGCGAGCAGGCAGATAAAAAGCACGGCAAGAAAGCCGACGGTGCATTCAGCCGCGAAGAGGAGCGTGCGCGATTTTGAGCCGCGCGCGCGGCGCACGCTCAATGCATGGCCTAAAGGCGTGTAGGTACCAGACAACAGCCACGGTCCTTTCCGGCTCGAATCATCCTGCAGAGACACCCGAATTGCGGGCCAGGGCAAAGTCGGCGGCCAACAAATTGACTGCTTCCGGTCAATAGAAAAAACGCCGGCTGCGCATGGAATCGTGCCTGAATTTTACCGTACTTATGTATTTCTTACGCGCGGCTTACGTATTTCTTACGCGCGCGAAAGATAGGATAGTGCCGGATCGCGATGACTCCAGAGGCCCGAAATAGATCGATTTATTTTTGTTTTCTGTTCTTCATGTCTTCTTTATGGAGGCTTTGCGTAACTGGAATTAACCCGCAACGATCGGACTACCCCAGGGCAGGAGATCAAACACTCCCCATCCTCTGGGTCAAAGACCTTCATACGGCAAGGCGGCCACACCTCGGCGGCATTGCCAGGGTGGAGAGCGCTCTAAACAGCGAGAAAGACCAGCCCCCGCTTGAAAGACTCCCGCGTTCTATCACAATCCATCTCTCACCGGAGGAACAGTGTCGAACTACCTGAACCTGAACTGCCTTCTGCGTTCCGCAACCGGAGCCGTCCTATTTGTTGCTGTCGCAGCCCTCGGGCAGGCGCCCGCAGCGGCACCCGCACCGGACCAGCCTTCATC
>JBATYG010000558.1:0-3615 GCA_049673945.1 Occallatibacter sp. | reverse complement strand
GGCTGATATGAACACCGTCACCAAGCACATCACGGAAGCGAATCCGCGCTCAAACACCGGATGGGGCGCAGCCGTTGAAGACTTGCACAACGATTTTATGGGCGACAACACCAAACTGACGCTCAAGCTGCTGCTCGGCGCTGTTGGATTCGTTCTACTGATCGCGTGTGTCAACGTTGCGAACCTGCTGCTGGCCAAGGGCACGACACGTCAGCGCGAGATTGCCATTCGCAGCGCAGTCGGTGCTTCGCGGAGCGATGTCTTCACTCAATTCGTCACGGAGAGCCTGCTGCTTGCAGTCATCGGAGGTGCGCTGGGAATCGGCCTCGGCTCCGCGATGCTGCGCGGACTCATCGCCGTCATGCCGGATGGCACGCTGCCAACCGAAGCCGATTTGCGGCTCAATCTCCCGGTGCTCCTTGTCGCGATAGGCGCGACGACCCTTGCCGGGCTGCTCTTCGGGTGCACTCCGGCATGGTACGCGTCGCGCGTCGATCCCGCAGAGGCCTTGAAAGAGGGCGGCCGATCCGGCTCCAGTCGTGTGCGCAATCGATTTCGCCAGGCGCTGGTCGCGGGTGAATTTGCCCTTGCCGTGGCGCTGCTCGCGGGGGCTGGGCTGGCGTTGCACAGCTTTTGGAATCTGACACAGGTTGACCTTGGCGTCAAAACGGATCATGTGCTCACCTTCGGTTTGCCCATGGTGAAGGATAAGGACTTCACTCCAGAGCAGATCATCGGCCACTATCAGCAGATTCTGCGCAGCATTGAGTCGACAACCGGCGTTGAGAGCGCCACCGCTATGACGGGAATGCCCCTGGAGGGCCCCGGATTCGGAATGCCCTACACCGTCGCCGGTGACAAGGACTTTACCGATCCGTCGCAGCGGCCTTTGGCCGGATTTGGAATGGCGACTCCGGGGTACTTCAAGGCATACGGCATCCACCTTATCAAAGGTCGAGAATTTACCGATCAGGATAACGCCGCCAATCTGAAGGTCGCGGTAGTGAACGAGCAACTTGTCAGAGAGCGCTTCAAGGGCAGGGAACCCATCGGCCAGCGGTTGATGGTGGAGCAGCTTTATCCTGGCGCCACAAAACTGGGGCCGCCACAGGCATGGCAGATCGTCGGCGTCTATCACGATGTGCGCGGGGGCTCATTCAGCCAGCAGCGGGCAGAGATTATTGTTCCCTTCTACCAGAGCCCCTGGCCTAATGTAACGGTCGGTGTGCGCACCGCGGGCGATCCGGCGACGATGACAAAGACGATCGCGGCCGCGGTTCACGCAGTTGATCCGAATGTTGCGCTGTCGAATGTTGAAACGCTCGATCAGATCAAGAGCGAGGATCTCTCCGGAGATCGCTTCAGCCTGTTGCTGTATGTCTTCTTCGCGGCCATCGCCCTGGCGCTCGCGGCCATCGGCATTTACGGCGTGATGGCGTTTGCCGTGGGCCAGCGGCTGCATGAAATCGGGGTGCGCATGGCGCTGGGTGCAAACCGCGAGCGCGTCGTGCGCATGATCCTGCGGGAAGGCCTGGTCCTGGCGCTCTCCGGATTGGCGCTTGGCCTTGTCGGAGCTTACTTCGTAGGCCGTGCCATGCGAAGCACGTTGTATGGCGTAGGCACGGTGGATTTCGGCGCGTTCAGCGCAGTTGGCGTGGTGCTGCTGCTCGCGGCGCTGGTGGCCTGCTACTTTCCCGCGCGCCGCGCAGCACAGATTGAACCGATGCGCGCCCTGCGCGCAGAGTAGCCGGCGTAACGACGATTGATAAGAACGGAGTAGTACAACATTATGATTGAGCTCAAAGATATCGAACGCAGCTATAAGACCGGCCACACCGAGACATGGGTGCTGCGCCGCATCAACATCACCAGTCGCGAAGGCGAGTTCGTCACCGTGATGGGGCCGTCAGGAGCAGGCAAGTCATCGCTGCTCAATGCGCTCGCTCTGCTGGACGACGCGTGGCTGGGCGAGTACTGGTTTGGCGAGACTCCCGTGCACAAGCTGAATCGCAAGCAGCGCGCCGACCTGGCCCGCCAGCGCATCGGCATGGTCTTCCAAAGCTACCATCTTCTTGACGATCTCACCGTCGCCGAGAACATCGACCTGCCGCTTTCCTACAAGAACCTGCCTGCGAAAGAGCGGCAGGGCATGGTGGCCGATATTCTTGACCGCTTCCAGATCGTCGCCAAAAAAGACCTCTTCCCTAACCAGCTCTCAGGTGGACAGCAGCAGCTTGTCGGAATAGCGCGGGCTGTCGTGCATGCGCCCTCGCTGTTGCTTGCCGATGAGCCCACCGGCAACCTGCATTCCACGCAGGCCCGCGAGATCATGGAGCTCTTTCGCGAACTGAACCGGCAGGGAACCACCATCGTGCAGGTCACGCACTCTGACGAGAATTCGCGGTACGGTTCGCGCATCCTCGAGCTGCGCGATGGCTGGCTCACGCGCGATGAAGCACCACATTCTGCACCGCCGGAGGTCGAGGCGAAGTGAATTTTTCTCAGGTGAACCTATCCATGACAAGACAACGCAATCCTTTTCGCACTCTTCAATCTGTTGCCGCAATCTTTTTGCTGCAGGTCAATCTCGCTCTGGCTGCCGCACCCTTGGGGGCGGCGCCTTCACCTCAGGCGCCCGCAACTGCGGAGCCGGCTCAGCTTGCGCCTGAGGCTCCAGCGCCCGCGGCGAGCCATGCGACGGCCGCTCCCCCCACGCTGGCGCAGCAGGCGCAGCAAGCCCAGCAACAGGCAATTACTCCGCAGCGGCCATTTCACGTTGAGCTGCCGCACTCGCGTAAACCCTTCGCACCCTATCGGCCGAGCGACGCGCCCCCTCTCGATCTAAGCAACTCGCAGCGCCTGCAAAGCCTTATCCGCGAGGGGAAACTATACATATCTCTGCACGATGCCATCGCTCTCGCCATCGAGAACAATCTTGATCTTGCCTACTTCCGCTACAACTTCCCCATTGCGCAAACTGATCTTGCGCGCACCAAGGCGGGTGGCCAGGTAAACGGTGTCAATACCGAGGTCGTGCAGTCTTCAACGCAGGGTGGCTTTGGCTCAGGGGCAAGTTCGGGCGGCGCGGCTTCGGGCTCGTCCGCGGCCGGCGTCGGCGGCATCGTGACCTCGAGCCTCGGCGCTGGAACGCTCGTGGCCTCCTTCGATCCCTTTCTCACCTTCAAGGGCTTTGTTGATCACACCGTTACGCAGGAGGCAAATGCCGCGCAGGTAGGCGTTTCCATCTTCAAACAAAACCAGATCCAGGGCCAGGCAAATTACTCAGAGTCGTTTCCCCTTGGAACAAACCTGAACGTCAACTACTTTGGCCAGCGCTTCGCCAACAACAGCCCCTTCTACGCCGTCAATCCCACGCTCTATTCGAGCCTAACGGTAGTCATCTCACAACACCTTCTCGCCGGCTTTGGCATCTCCACGAATGAACGCTATATGCACATTGCCAAGAAGAATCTCCAGATTACCGATCTGGCGTTTCGTGCTCAGGTGATTGCAACCATCACGCAGGTGGAAAACATTTATTGGGACCTCGTGAACACCTATCAGGACGAGCAGGTCAAAGAGCGTTTGCTGGCCTTTTCGCAACAAACCCTGGAC
>JBATYG010000557.1:0-2037 GCA_049673945.1 Occallatibacter sp. | reverse complement strand
GAACCATGGACTCATTGGCGAGTTTGCGAGCCAGGGCACGGTGTTCCGCGCTGTCAAGTTCCTTCTCGTCGATCTTTGTGTAGGGAACCATTTCCGGCGGATCGAACAGGCCAAGCTTTATTCGCGCCGTGAACAAGCGAATGAGAGCGGTGTCGAGCGTGCTCTCGGGCAGGTAGCCTTGCTGCACGGCATCGAAATAGGCCTTGCCAACCTGCCCGCCAGGCTCCGAGAAGCCGCATTCGTTATCCATGCCGCGGATTACGGAGATGGCCGAACCCTGTGCCTGCGTTGGACGGTAGCGATGATTGGCGGCAATGTCCGTGACAGCGCCGCAGTCCGAGACCACATACCCCTGGAAGCCCCACTTGCCGCGCAGCTGATCCTGCAGCAGGTACTGGTTGGCGCATGCCGGTTCGCCATTAATTGAGTTGTACGCGCACATGATGGAGCCAGCTTTGCCTTCCACTATGGCAGCTCGGAACGCAGGCTCGAAGGTGTCTACTTCGTCGTGCTTGCTGATGTCGACATCGGCAAAGTGCCGGGTCGGCTCTGGGCCGCTGTGCACGGCATAGTGCTTGGGGGTTGCAATCACGCGGTAGTACTTCGGGTCGTCGCCCTGCATGCCTGTCACGTAGGCAACTCCCATGTGGCCAGTGAGGAAGGGATCTTCGCCGTAGGTCTCTTGTCCACGGCCCCAGCGCGGATCACGGAAGATATTCAGATTGGGGGCCCAGAAATCGAGCCCTCCACCAATAAAGGCCGCTCGTCCGGTACGTGCATCCTGCACATATTTAATGCGGCCCTCAGTGCCAATTTGGGTCGCCATGAGATGAATGTTGGCTGTATCGAAGGTTGCGGCCAGCCCGATAGGCTCAGGGTACTCTGTTACGCCAGGATCGATGACTCCGTGGAGGGCTTCACTCCACCATTGATATGCTGGAACATTCAATCGCGGAACTGAGGCGGATCTGTTCAGCATTTGCGAAGCTTTTTCAGCAAGTGTCATGCGATGCACCAGGTCAGTTGCCCGCTGCTCGGCTGACAAATTGGTGTTCATATATGGCAGATTCGCTGTGTCCTGGGCAACTGCAAACTGCATAAATGAGCCAAGGAAAAGCGATCCCGTCCACGCGACCAAGCCTGCAACAACTCGTGTCATGCGTATCTTCATCGTTGTATCTCCAGGTTAAGTGTGGCGACCGCCAAGCTCCACCCGAGGAATCCCGATGGAGCGCGGTATCGGATTTTTCAAAAGATTGCGCCCTGTTTCAATGAGCGCATTGGCGAGATGACGGGCGTGGCGAGGGAGGGCGTAATTGAGTTGGAGCGTCCTGAGGCTGGCTTCGGATCAAGGCAATGGATGATGATTTCATGGTGGCCGGGTTCCGCCAGACTTTGAAACTCGTTGCAACGTTTCGACCCAACGCGTTGAATCCCGACAAAGTCTCGCCTTTCTGTTCGTCGCAGATGGACTGGGAGCAGCCATAGCCAGCTGGTGGCCTCCGAATGAAGCCGGCGGAAAATTCGTCAGCGTTATGACGGTTGCGATCCATCATTCCTTAAAGTAGGTGCGCTGTGAAGTGCATAACGGAGAGTTCCCCTGTTAGGTCTTGTTAGCCCATCTAAGGTGCTTGAAATCAACGATGTTAATACATTGGCTGCAAGCGGGCTTTCAGACAATCCGATCGACTGTAGGATATACTTCGGTTCGCAAGCAGATGACGACGTCTTCTGTAGCGGGATTGAATGCAGGATCGGAATGCCACTCCTCAATATCGACAATCTGGAAACGCCGTGGACCCCAGCCAGCGAAGAGGACTTCACTAAAGTCCGAAGGCAGCTTGAGAGGATCTTGGAGGATCCGCATTTCAAGGGAAGCAAGCGATATACGCGCTTTCTGCGTTTCATTGTCGAGGAAGCCCTAAGCGGCAATTCGGACGGAATCAAGGAACGCTCGCTCGGTATCGCTGTGTTCGACCGTCCGCTGGACTATGACACATATTCTGATTCCATTGTTCGGGTAGCGGCTTCGGAGGT
>JBATYG010000556.1:0-3780 GCA_049673945.1 Occallatibacter sp. | reverse complement strand
GCGCTACGGACCCGGTGACGCTGGCGGCGGCGCTGCTGCTGATCAGCGGTGTTTTGCTGGCGGGAGCCTATCTGCCGGCGCGGCGTGCGACGAAGGTCGATCCGATAGTGGCGCTGCGGTGCGAATGAGCGACGGCGCCAGGCGGAGCGGTGAGCTCGGGCGTGGCAGCCTCGGGTCCGGATGACGCGGCGACGGCGGATGTGAAAGGCTCATAACGGGACAGGAGGTTGGCGCAGTGCAGAGGGATCTTCATCACGCAGGGACCTATGCGGTGGCGCGGCTGGCCGGGTTTTCACACAGCGAGGCGGCAACGATCGGGCACGCGGCGCAAATGGTGGACGATTCGAATTACAAGGGGACGATCGCGTTCGACAACGGCACGTCGTATGAGGGGATTGCCTCGGCGCATACGAACTTTGACATCGCCGATAACCGAGTGAACGCGGAAGACTACCGGGTGTGGCTGCCGTTTCATTTTCTGCCGGGGAATAACGGCGAGCGAGTGAACGGTGCGCAGAATGTTCCACTCTACAGGCGGTTGGTGTGCACTCCGGACAGCCCGACGACGGTGGATATGTGGGCGGAGTGCCGCGCGAAGAAGGGCGACGGGAACGGGCTGCACAGGCACTGGGAATCACGGCGCATGTTTATTGCGACACGTTCGCGCACCAGATGTTCACGGGATTCAGGCATACGGTGAATCGGGTGACGCGTCTGGAGCATGTGAATCCTGCGGAGGGGAATGTGCTGGACCGGATCAAGAGCCTGGTGGCGGATGAGCTGGACCTGGGGCACGGCGGGGCGCTGACGGATCCCGATCTGCCGTATCTCGAGTGGAAGTATGTGAACGGATACGGACAGGAGCGGGCGGTATCGAATCCGCAACTGTATATGAGCGCGGCGCCGCGGCTGTATTCGCAGTTTATCTATTACCTGGGGCGCGACAAGGACACGGCAATGGGCGCGGCAGACCTGGCGGCGTTGGAGAAGCTGGTACGCGGCACAGTGGATACGGATGCGGCGCGGCGCGATGGCGTGTGGCTGAATGCAATCCGCGAAGGGGTGTTCTCGTTTGGCAAGCTGACGGACGAAGAGTACGCGGGGGTGCAGTACGTTCCGTTTGGCGAGGGCTCGTGGAAATTTGCGGCGCTGGGATCGGTTGAGGAGAAAGAGAAAGCGGGAGAGGTATTTCACTATCAGCCGGGATTTGAAGCCAGCGACTGGAAGAAGTTTCACGATGCGCTGCGCGATCACCAGGCAATGGTGCTCGAAGAGATTCTGCCGGAGTATGGGCTGCCGGATTCGTATGACGAGGCGAAGGGGAGAGGGTTGGGGACGTAGGGGTCAGGCATCAGGGTCCGGGTTCGGGATTCCGGGCTCGGGGTCCGGGGCAGATCGATGACTGCCGGTATGGATGCAGCAAAGATCCCCGATGCGAAGCAGAGCGTCAGCGGGAGTAGGTGAAGGTGCCGCAGATGCTGGTGGTGTTGGCGATGACTTCAGGCTTGAGGACGGGCATGTCGGAGCCGGAGAAGAGGGCGATCTCGAGGGTGCGGCCGGAGGTCCAGGTGGCCATCCATTGCACGTCGTCGGAGCCGCAGAGCGTGTTCTTGTGCAGGAAGCGCTTTGCGCCGGGGATGCTGAGGCGATAGAGATTGCCGCTGCCGCTGATGGCGTTGGGCGTGGCGGCGTCGGGGTTGAAGAGCGCATTGATCTCGACAGGCTGAAGAGCGCGAATCTCGGCGAGCGGGAAAGAAACAAAATTGAGGGTGAGTTTGGCGACGGAGATCCCGATATCGCCGGTGATGGAGGAAGCGGTGTTGCCGGCGGCGCGCCAGTAGCCGGTGTCCTGCGCGTTGGCGGAGAGTGCGCAGGTGAGGAGGAGTGCGGCGAGGAGGGGGAGCTTCATCTCCTAAAGGATACGGCAGGGAGAATACGGCAGGGGAATTGCATGGAACAGGGCAAGGACTTTAGATCAGGAAAAGCAGAATCCAGATTTTCGACTCGCCAGCCCCAAACTGGAACCGGCGCGTCGAAAACGGCTAGCCCGAAGACTAGTTACATCGCGGCAGGGGATCCCTCTTGGCAGGGCGCGACAAATTCGGAGACTCGCGCGAGCAGATCGAGGGGATGGACGGGCTTGGTCAGGATCTCAAATTCATGGCCGTCGTGCCCGGCGCGTGAGAGCAAATCAATAGCGCCTGCCTGTCCGGAAAACAGCAGGACCTTGCAGTCGGGAAAGATGCGGCGCATGCGAATTGCCAGATCGATACCGTTTGTTCCTGGCAGCATGACGTCTGTGATGAGGATCTGGGGCGGCTTGAGCAACGCCGTTTCGAGTGCGCCTTCAGCGTCATACGCTGCGACGGCCGCATATCCATTGCGAAAGAGAATTTCGGTCAGGGTGTTGGCGATGTTGCTCTCATCGTCTACGACGATCACCGTTGGGCGGCTGGCCGATCTTTCAAGGGGAACTTCCGCAAGTGGAACTGTGGGAAAACTGCTGCGCTGAGTCACTCGAATACCTCTAATAGCACAGTAGCAAGCCTTCGGTCATACGGGTTAACTCTTTATAAAAGCGACGTTTAAGCCAAGTTATGCCCTGGCGGCCCACTGCGCTGTGATGCCGACACGGTTCTTAGTTCATAGTGACTTGCAATTTTCGGTTGAGTTCTGTATCTTCGCCACATTAGTGCTAGCATTGCGATACGTTAGTTTTACGTCAATCGCATTTTTGCACGAGGCGAGGAGCGCAGAAGATGACCGCCAAGGCGAAGCCGGAAACTCATGCAATGAATTTCAATTCGATTGAGCAGGGAGACGTTCCCAAGGGCCGCGACGGAAAGCATAAGAGCGTTGTCACCCGGCTGTTAAGCGATATCAAGCAGCTTCCAGAGGGAAGAGCACTGAAGATCCGCTTGAGCGAATTACCGGATACGAAGGAAAACATTCGATCGGCACTGAATCGCGCCTCGCGTCTGAGACATCTGGAAGTTTCGACTTCGAGCGACGCCGAGCACCTCTACATCTGGAAGACTGAGCCCAAGTGATAGCGCGAAGGGGTGCGACCGGCGACGGCGTTGAATTGACGCACCCTGAAGATCAGAGACATAGGGACTGGGGGCGCAGGGACTAAGCGGAGCCGGAATTAGCCCTTTCCGTATGCGGCTTCTAGAAGAAGCGTCAACAAGAATCCCACTACAATCGTAGCCGGAACGGAAAGAAATATAGCCGCAACGGCTCGCGCGATTATTCCTACGGCCCACGAAGATTCGTCTCCTATCTTCAGAAGGCTGAAGATCGATAGCGCTAATCCAAGCTGGGAGACGGCGAACCCCTCGATGCCACAAAAACCGAAGTGCTGAGCACGTTCAATGTCCTGCTCGCGGCCTGGCAGTCCAACACTGTCGTCTCTTAAATCTGCGTCGTGTAGAATCGGCGCTACTTTGTGCTGTGGCGCGCAGGTGCGGCCGCGGCGGAGAGAGGTGAGTCGGCAATGGGGGGCATGATTCCGCTGGGCGATGCGTCGCGGCGGCCGGTGCGGACGCCAGTGGTGACGACGCTGCTGATCGTGGTGAATGTGCTGGTGTTTCTGCTGGAGCTGGCGGGCGGTGATCCCTTTGTGGCGACGTGGGCGGCGACGCCGGCGCTCATTACATCCGGTCATGCGTTGATCACGCTGCTGACCTCGATGTTCATGCATGGAAGCTGGTCGCACATCATCGGGAACATGATTTTTCTGTGGGCATTTGGGCCGGAGATTGAAGACGCGATGGGGCG
>JBATYG010000555.1:0-3094 GCA_049673945.1 Occallatibacter sp. | reverse complement strand
TGGTTTGCCCACGCGCGGAGGAGCCGATGGCGCGATGTGTATTGCAGTGGCTGATGATTGCGAGCCTGTGTGCCGGCACGGTGTGGGCGGCGGATGATCCGTTCGTAGGGAAATGGAAGCTCGACCCCACAAAGAGCAGACTGAGCGACCAGATGAAGGTTGCGGCCGCAGGCGCAAACCGCTATGCCTTTGATTTTGGCAGCGGCACGCCGGAAACCATCATCGCCGATGGAACCGATCAGCCTGGTCAGTTTGGGACAACGCTGGCCGTGACGGTGCTTGCGCCGGATGCGTGGAAGGTGATCCGCAAGAAAGACGGCAAGCTGATGCTCACAGGGAATTGGAAGCTCTCAGCGGATGGCACCGAGCTCACGGACACATACCGGGCGAACCGGCCCGATGGAACGATCACGAGCCTCGATTATGTCTACACGCGTGAAGGACACGGCACCGGCTTTGTGGGGACCTGGGTGAGTACCAGCGAAAAAGTAAACTCATCGTACGAGATCGCCGTTGAGCCCTACCAGGGCGATGGGTTGTCCTTCGTGAACGCCGCGCAAAAGTCGACGAGGAGTTTGAAATTCGATGGAAAGGATTATCTGGTTCACGGTCCGAACCTGCCTCAGGACTATGCATCGAGCGGGCGACGGCTCAGTGAGCGCCGGCTTGAGCTGACCGAGAAGGTGGGAAGCAGGGTGATAGACACGCAGCGCGTGGAAGTCTCCGCCGATGGCCGCACATTGACAATGAGCGTGCAGCCGGCAGGCACAAAAAAGCCGAATGTGATGGTCTTTAACCGGGAGTAACGCCCGCCAGACGAAATCCCGAGGCCAACAGTTCGGCCAGCCGGCACCTCAGTCTGTCAGGCTCAGTCTGTCAAATTCAGTCTGTCAGGGAGTGCCGCTCGGCGGCCTGGAAGCGCTCCACCGTTTTCAGCGCGATCGTCACCCCGCCAAAAACCAGCGCGATTGAGACCCCTTCAACAGCGCCAATGTAGCGCTCGATATGCGTGAACTGGCTGTAGAAGATCCCGCCGATCATGGCGAAGAATCCGATCACCGTCATGACGATGGCCGCCGTGCCGCGAAGATAGAGAAGGAAGCCCGGTGTAGCGTGAATGTCGTTCATCAGAAGGCTCCTGAGGGAGGGGTGCCTTTTACCGTACACCGGTATTGGACGCGCGGCGCCCCTCTTTGTCAGGCCCGGACGTTACGTTAATCCCATTACTTTCTGGATGTGCCGACCGTCGCCGAGCATACACTGGTTGGCATGTCTCGCCCTCAGCTCATTGTTCTGCTGGCTCTGGTTTCGTGCGCCTGGGGCCAGATTGGTGGCCGTGCGGCGGAGCCTGCGCCAGACCCTCTTCTTGCCGTGCATGTGGCGCTCTTCTCGTCCTTTCTGCCGATTGACGAGGTGAAAAAGGATGACGCGGTGTACGCGCTGTTTGCTGCCGCGCGTGATGGCATGTGGGCATCAGCCGGAAGCGATTCCCGCTTCAGGTCGCTGCTGGCGCCTTTTCAGGACGTGCGCGGATTCGGCAGCGCATGCGGTGTGGCGGCTTATGTGCATACCGAAAAGCCGATGCCATTTGCCGTGCTGACGCAGGCACAACGAAATCATGTGCTGTGGCTGCTGGAAACCTGCGATGTGACTGCGCTGCGGCAATTGTCGATGACGCTGCGCAATCTTTACGTGGCGAAGGGTTATGGCTCAATTCAAGAGCCGCTGGCCGGCGTGCGCCTCAATGTGCATGCGCCGCATGCATGGATTGTGACCCATACACCGGCGCTGCCGCCGACACGGCTTCGCTTTGACCGTGCAGCAGGTGAGGTGCTTTCGCGCGACGGCGCGGTTGACTATCTGATTGTCGGCAGCGGACCGGCCGGCTCAGTGCTGGCGCACGAATTGCGACGCGGAGGCAAGCGCGTGGTACTGCTGGAGCGCGGATCCTTTGTGGTGCCGGGAGCGATGGAAACGCGGCAGGTGGATGCGCTGCTCGACGCTCGGACGACGGACGATGGCGGCATCATCATCCACAATGGGATGGCGGTGGGCGGCGGCACGCAGGTGAACGTCGATCTCGGTTTTGCACCGACGCTGCCGGCAATTCAGACCCGGCTTCAGCGCTGGCGCGACCAGGGAAGCATCGATGCCGCAGTGTTCTCAAAGCAGCGAATTGCGGCTGCATATACGTGGGTGGAGAGGACGATTGGGACCCGCCGGCTGGCAGAAGGTGAAATCAATGCCAACAATCGCGTGCTGTGGGACGGAGCGCGCGCCGAGGGCCTGCACCCGAAGGTCTATGAGCTGAATACCTATGCTCCGGGGCGGTCGCCGTATCCCGTCACCGACAAGCGATCTGCGGAGAGTCAATTGCTGCTCGATGCACTCGAGGATCAGAAAGATCCGCTGAGCATTATTCCGGATGCCGATGTGCGGCGCGTGCTGTTTGCGAACAACAACGGCGAGCGCAGAGCAATTGGCGTCGAAGCGAGGATGCGGAAACCCTTCGTGGCGGATGGGGTGATTGCCGATCCAAGTGGGCTTGGCATTAATGCGGGAGAAACGTTTGTGATCCACGCACGCACGGTGATTCTGGCGGCCGGCGCACTCGGATCGCCGACCGTGCTGCTGCGCTCCGGCGTGGAGAACGACCGCATAGGGCGGGGCGTGATTCTTCATCCTTCGATGCCCGTGCTGGGGAAGTTCGATCGCACAATCGATGCATTGAAGGGGACCGAGGCATCGGTGTATGTGGATGACAGGCTTGTCGATCGCGGGTATGCCTTTGAATCGATGTCGGCCCAGCCTGCGTATGCGGCGCTGATGTCTCCGGGCTTGGCGGAACACACGCTGGAGACACTCCGTTCATTCCGGCACCTGGCCGGGTTTGGCGTGATGCTTGTGGATACGCCGAGCGCCGAGAATCGCCTGGTGCTCGACGACCGCGGCGAACCGCAGATTCACTACGAGATTTCAGTGGCTGACAAAGCGCGATTTCGCCAAGGCATCGCCGAAGCCGTGCGCATTATGTTTCGCGCGGGAGCAAGAGAGGTATATCTACCCACGACTGAAGACGTGACCGAGGCCGGCG
>JBATYG010000554.1:0-4209 GCA_049673945.1 Occallatibacter sp. | reverse complement strand
CCGCTTTCGGCCATGGGCGTCATCGCCGCGGCTACCGGCGATACCGCGTCCAAGTACGTCGCCCGCCGCGAGACGCCGCTTTACATCCCAGAGAACTGCACCCAGTGCATGGAGTGCATCTCGGTCTGCCCCGACACCGCCCTGCCTAACACTTCCCAGGATCTCGGCACGCTGCTCTCGACGGCTGTCGCCCGCTACGTCACCGACACCGGCGAGCGCCGCAAGATGCTCGACAAGCTGCCGGAGATCGAAAAGCTTACCCGCCAGCGCATGCTCGCCGATCTCAAGGCCGGTACCCCGCTGCCGCAGATCGTCCGCGAAGTCACCGAGTCCGTCGACGGCTTCTCGCCCGCGGCCAAGGCCCAGTTCTACACCATCATCGAGAAGGTGCCGATGGCTTATCAGAAGGTCAACGCCATCTTCTCCTCGCCCGAGCGCAAGGCCCCCGGCTCCGGCGGCATCTTCTCCATCTTCGTGAGCGACCTCTGCAAGGGTTGCGCTGCTTGCGTCACCGCCTGCGGCGATCACCAGGCCCTCAAGATGGTGCAGGAGACCGAGGAGGTCAACGCCGAGCACGAAACCGGCACCGCCTTCCTCAACCTGCTGCCCGACACCGCGCAGAAGTATCTCGGTCTCTACAACAACGCCAACCCGGCCGACTCCAAGACCGCGACGCTGCGCAACATGCTCATGGTGCGCACCAACTACGACGCTCTCGTTTCCGGCGACGGCGCCTGCGCCGGCTGCGGCGAAAAGAGCGTGCTCCGTTCGATCGCCGCTGTAACCGAGGCTTATATGCGCCCCGTCTTCCACAGCAAGGCCGACCGCTTCGTCACCAAGGCCGGCGAGCTCGAGAAACAGGGTGTTGCCCGCCTCGAAGCTCTCAAGGCCGCCAACGAAGTCGAGTACAAGCTGCTGCGCAAGGCGATTACGCACCTCATCCTCGGCCTTGGCGGTGAAGACGAGAGCGACACCACGGCGCGCATCGCAGCGTACGAAAAGGAGCATGGTCCCGTCACCGATGCCCAGCTCGTCGAAGCTATCGCCGCTGTCCTGCTCACCGAAGCCTTCAACCACAAGAGCCTGCAGCCGGTTGACGGCCGCCTCGCCAACGGCATGAGCGTGATGGCCATGGCGGCGCACACCGGTTGCAACACGGTTTACGGCTCAACTTCCCCCAACAACCCGCACCCTTACCCGTGGATGAACTCGCTCTTCCAGGACGGCGTCACCGTCGGCTGGCTCATGGGCGAGAGCTTTATCGTCGATCACGCCCGCCGCTCCGTTCTGCCCGAGCGCCTTGCCGACATCCTCATGAAGCGCGACACCAACGTCATCACCGACCGCGAGTACTACGAGCTCACGCACTTCACTGACGCCCTCATGACCGACCAGGAAATCGTCGAGCTGCCTAAGGTCTGGGTCGTCGGCGGCGACGGCGGCATGGGCGACATCGGCTACCAGAACATGTCCAAGGTCATCCTGCAGAACCGCCCCAACGTCAAGACGGTCATGCTCGACACCCAGGTCTACTCCAACACCGGCGGCCAGAACTCCGATTCGACCCCGATGCTCGGCGGCAACGATATGAACGTCTTCGGCTCCGCCACGCAGGGCAAGAACACTGAGAAGAAGACCGTCGCCGAGACCTTCCTCGCCGGCCACGGCTCGCCCTTCGTCGCGCAAGTCTCCATGGCTAACGCGCCCAAGCTCTACCGGGCGATTCTCGATGGCCTGGAGTACCGCGGCACCATGTTCCTGCAGGCTTTCACCACCTGCCAGCCGGAGCACGGCGTTCCCGATGACATGGCGCTCTTCCAGGCGCAGCGCGTGCGCGATTCGCGCGGTGTTCCGGAGTTCGTCTTCGATCCGCGCAAGGGCGAAAGCTACCAGGAAGCGCTCGACGTCAAGGGCAATCCATCGCCTGATCTCGACTGGTACGAGACCAAAATCAAGTCCACCGGCGAAACCCTGCGTTACACCGTGGCGCACTGGTGCACCACCGAGGCGCGTTTCCGCAACCACCTGCGCAAGGTCAAGCCCGACGCGATCGCCAAGCTCATCCCGCTCGACAACATGCTGGTGCGTATCACGCAGCAGGATGTCGTCTACCGGCGCTACGTCGATCCCACCCACCGCGCCTACATTCCAGACTTCGGCGTCTACATCCAGTTCGAGGAGAACGGCAAGATCGAGTACCGCGCCATCTCCCGCCAGTTGGTCATGTTCTGCGTCGAACGCCGCAAGGCATGGCGCATGCTCCAGTCCAAGGCCGGCATCGTCAACCGCGAATACCTCGCGCAGAAGGCAATCCTGGCCGACGTCGCAGCCGGCAAAGTCTCGCAGGACGATCTCTTCGCCAAAGGCCACGAGCTGCTCAAGGAGCGCCTCGCCGGAGCAGTTGCAGCCAAGGCGTAGCGCAATCTCAACTCCAAACGCCAAAGGCGGACCGCAAGGTCCGCCTTTGGTGTGTTCGAGAATTTCCTCGACCCCCCTTGCAAGCGATTGCTAGAATCCGCGAATGCCAGCCAACCCAACGCAAGTCTTTCAGCAATATACCGATGCCTGGAATCGCCACGACGCGGCCGCAATCGTCGCGACCTTCGCCGCCGGAGGCACATATACCGACCCGGTCACTCCAGGCCCTCTTTGCGGCGAGGCCATCGGCGCCTATGCGCAATCTCTCTGGGATGCCTTCCCCGACCTCTCGTTCGAGACTTTGAGTTCGATTGAAAACGGTGACGGTCTGCTCTCTGCCGAGTGGCTGATGAAGGGCACAAACACGGGCTCGCTGAACGGGCTGCCACCAACCGGCAAATCGATCTCGCTCAGCGGGGCCGACTTCGTTCGCGTCGAAGGCGGCAGGATCTGTTCCGTTCAGGGCTACTTCGATGGTGGCGCGGTTCCACGCTCGCTGGGGCTCGACGTCATCGTGCAGCCCTCGACGATTGGCCCGTTCGAGTTCGGCGTAAGCGCCCGCGTGAGCAGCGGAAACAAGGCGGTTCCCGGTGCGTTCAGCCTTACAAACATTGAAGCGCGCAACGACGAGGAGAAAGCAACGATCCGCGACTTTGGCCGCCAGATCTCCCAGGATATGCTCTCCATGCCCGGATTTATCAGCGTGGTAACGGCGACCGTGGGAAGTCGCATGATGACCATTGCAGCTTGGGAAAATCAGGAATCCATGGCGCCTCTCATGAAAGGCGGCGCTCATCGCGTTGCCGTGGATCGGTATTTTCGTTCGGAACTGGGTCGCGCCGGCATGACCGGAATCTGGATCCCGGGCCGTCTCAATCCTCGCCGCGTCCGATGCGAAGCGTGTTCGAAGATGGCGCCGGTTCGTGGTTCTGAAGAAACCTGTTCCTGTGGCGCCACGCTGCCTGATCCAATTGAATATTGGTAATGGATGACGCACCGCCGAGTTCCGCAACGTGGCCGGAACCTGCGCCCCGCGCCACGTCTCTCTCCACCCGTAGGTCTAGGCCGACGTCCACCCTCCTGAGGTTGACAGTGGTACCGTGAGCGCCGAAAATTTGCCGTAGGTCTAAATTCTTCCCTCGTTTGAGGTCATTTCATTGAATTGCTCTCGCCGGACCCAACGGTCGCGATACTCCCGTGTCGCAATACTCGCTTTTTTGACATGCAGCATTGCCGTTGTCGCATCGGCGCAGGGAACCCCGCCCGCGCAGCCCCCGGTCTACGGTGGCAATCCTCCCGCGGCCCAGGGCGATCAAAACGGCGGATCGGCTACCGGCGGTGTCTTTGCCCCTGTCCTCGACTCCGAGCAGCGCCCCATCACCGCCGGCGGCTTCGTTAAAGATGGCCCCGTCATCTTCAAGGACATCTCCGAAAAGGCTGGCCTCACCACTTGGAAGCACACCATGGGCAGCCCGCAAAAGTCCTACATCCTTGAGACCATTGGCTCTGGCATCGCCCTCATCGACTACGACCACGATGGCTGGCTCGACATTTACATCGTCAACGGTTCCACCTTCGACGCCCTCAGCGGCAAAACTGAGCCGCCCCACGCTGCGCTCTTCCATAACAACCACGACGGCACCTTCACCAACGTGGCCGACAAGGCCGGCGTCACCAATGATCGCTGGGGATTCGGCGTCGCCGTCGGCGACTACGATAACGACGGCTGGCCCGATCTCTACGTGGCCAACTACGGCAAAAACCGCCTCTACCACAACAATCACGACGGCA
>JBATYG010000553.1:0-3346 GCA_049673945.1 Occallatibacter sp. | reverse complement strand
AGCCGCGCTACCTGCGCCATATAGTTGAAGTCATCAAACCGGATGAGGTCCCCCAGGATGGGATCGCTCGAGCCCGCCGGCGGCATCACAATCGTCTGGTGTTGGTGGTTATAGTCCTCGCGCCACTCCGTCATGCGCACCGCGGCAAAGCCCTGGAGGTTAAACGAGCTGTGATCGCCACCGCGCAGGTAGCGATCCGGCCGCGCCACGAGAAAGGCGCTGAACTCGCCCTTGCCTGCAGGCGGAAAATAGGTTCGCCCCGTATCGGCAACGGCCCGGGCAACCTCGCGGCTTGACGAATCGCCTTCCTTGCCCAGCGCACGCAGCCTCCGCACTTCTTCCGGCGTAGCCGTCACGGGAATGCCCTCGGAAAATACCCGCACGCGGTCTTTCAACTGCAACGTGTCGCCCGGCGTGGTGTTGCCGCCCACTATGTCGTTATTCAGCACAGCCTCAAGTTCCCAGCCCTCGTTGCGGGCCAGCTTCGCGAGATGTGCCGATCCCACCAGGCCCTGCTCTTCGCCGGCCACCGCTACAAACACAATGGACGCGGGGAAGCGCAGCCTGCTCAGGGCCCGCGCGCACTCAAGGGAGACGGCTACGCCCGAGGCATCGTCATTGGCCCCCGGCGCCGCGCCATGATCATCGAGCACATCCAGGTTGCGCGAGTCATAGTGTCCCGTTACCAGCACCATACGGTTGATCTGAGTGGGATCGGTGCCGCGCAGAATGGCGTAGACATTGGTAAGGCGCGTCGGACGGGGAATCCGCTTCGCCCACTGGCCGGCGCTGCTTGACGGGTCCGCGATGAAGGTGTCCCGCTTGACCTCGAGGCAACCCCCGCACTGCTGCGAGATCTGGTTGAACTGGCTTTCTATCCAGTCAGCCGCTGCATTGACGCCCTGGCCTGCGGGCAGGTCCGTCTCCATGCTCGAAAGTGTGTTCCGGGTGCCAAACCCAACCAGGGTTTTTATCGTCTCTTCAATGTGCGCCGGCTTAATGGCCGCGAGCGCCCGGGCAATTGCGGCATCGGGCCGGGCCGGGGAAAGAGGCGATCCGTAACGCAGGTAGTCGGGCTGCGCGGCGCAGGTGTGGGCCGCGACTCCCAAAAGCAAGGCAGACAAAAGGATTTTCACTTTAGCGTCTCCGTCTTCAGGAGGAATGCTGCAAACATCGAACCCCACCCCTTGACCTCAGGACGGGTACTCCCCTAAAACTAGCGGAGTCGTATAGCAAGGTACCGTCATCCTACAACACGAAACAGCCTTGGGAGAGGAGGCCGCCATGGCAAGCTGCCCTGAATGCGAAAATAGCCTTGATGTTGAAGTTGATGAGCTCGAAGAGGGTGACGTAGTCGCCTGCGGCGAGTGTGGCTCTGAATACGAGGTGGTCGGCGTCGATCCCCTCGAACTCACAAAAATGGACGAAGACTACGAAGATGAAGAAGACGAGGTCTATGGTGAGGAAGAGGAGGAAGAGTGAAAGTTGACCGCGTAAGACTGGCTGCCTGGATTGTTTTTGCTGCCCTGGTGGCCGGACCGGTTCCTTCAGTTCTCCATTTCCGCGCTTTTGAAGCAAGCGCGCAGAACCTGGGCCAGCGTACCGTCGCAGGAAGCGTCGTCGATGGCGGCTCCAGCCCCGTGCCGGGCGCCACCGTCTTTTTGAAGAATGAGAAGACCAAGGCGATCCGCAGCTACACGTCGGGCCAGAACGGACGATTCCGCTTTGCCCAGGTCAACATGGCAGAGGACTACGACCTCTGGGCCGAAAAAGATGGGAAGAAGAGCGCCGCCAAGACCGTGAGTTCCTGGGATGCGCGCAAGGATTTTGAGACCGAGCTCAAGATGAAGTAGGGGCGGCCATGCGTGGCATCTGCACGATGCCGCGCTGCCTCACCCGTCAAGCTTTTTCGTCACCAGCTCGTTCAGCAGCGCCGGGTTCGCCTGCCCTTTCGACGCCCGCATCACCTGGCCCACGAAGAAACCCGCCATGGTCTTCTTGCCGGCTCGATACTGCTCCACCTGTTTAGGGTTGGCCGCAATCACTTCGTCAATCAATGCTTCAATCGCCGATGCATCGGTAATCTGCTGCGGCTTCTCGCGCTCATACACGGCAGCGAAGTCCTCGCCCTTTTCAAAGGCGGCGTCAAAGAGCTGCTTCATCTGCTTTGAGCTAATCTTGCCGTCTTCCAGCAGATCGGCTGCCATCACCAGGCCTGCCATCGAGACAGGCGACTGATCCAGTTCCAGGCCCTGCGCCTTGAGCCGCCCGCCTAGTTCGCTCAGCAGCAGGTTGGCCACGCGGCGCGGACTCTTCGCCGTCTTCGCGGCGGCTTCAAAGCGGTCGGCAAAGTCGCGCGAGGCCGTGAGCGTGTGCGCATCCCGCTCGTTCAGCTCGTACTCGGCGATCATGCGCGCGCGGCGCGCCTCGGGCAGCTCAGGGAGCTCCGCTCTTCTGCGCTCAAGAAACTCCTGCGAGAGCTGCAAAGGCGGCAGGTCCGGCTCGGGGAAGTAGCGGTAGTCGTGCGCCTGTTCCTTCGAGCGCATCGAATAGGTGCGGCCCTCTGCGGCGTTCCACAGGCGCGTCTCCTGCAGCACGCGGCCACCGCTTTCTATAAGCTCAATCTGCCGCTCGATCTCGTATTCAAGCGCCGCGCGGATGAACTTGAAGCTGTTCACGTTTTTCACTTCGGCCTTGGTGCCGAAGCGCTCCGCGCCTTTGAGCATGACGCTCACGTTGGCATCACAACGAAGCGAGCCTTCCTCCATGTTGCAGTCGGAAACGCCCGTGTAGAGCAGGACCTCCTTGAGGCGCGTCAGGTATTCAAAGGCCTCGTCGGGTGTGCGAATATCGGGCTCGCTGACAATTTCAACCAGCGGCGTGCCGCAGCGGTTCAGATCGAGCGACGTGTACTTCGCCGAGTCGGGAAGCCCGTCGTGGATGCTCTTGCCCGCGTCCTCTTCCATGTGCAGGCGGGTGATCCCGATCCGTTTCGTGCTTCCGGCGGCTGTGGGCACGTCGATCCACCCGTGCTCGGCGAGGGGCTTGTCATACTGCGAAATCTGGTAGCCCTTGGGCAGATCGGGGTAGAAGTAGTTCTTCCGCGCAAAGATCGAGCGCGGGTTCACGGTGCAGTTCAGCGCCAGCGAAGCGCGCGTGGCAAACTCGACAGCTTTCGCGTTCAGCACTGGCAAGGCGCCCGGCAGCCCTAGGCACACCGGGCAGATATTCGTATTGGGCGCGGAGCCAAAGTGATTCGCGCAACCGCAGAATGCCTTGGTCGCCGTGAGAAGTTGCACGTGGACTTCAAGCCCGATCACGGGCTCATACTTCGCCAATACGTCGG
>JBATYG010000552.1:0-1783 GCA_049673945.1 Occallatibacter sp. | reverse complement strand
GTACTCGCCGGTCTTAGCCTCGGGGAACAAATCAACTGCGCCACCTCCCCGCGTCGATAAGAGAAACCCACCGGCGCCTGGCACCTCAAAATGACGCATGATAAGACCATCAGGGACGCCATTAATGATGTGCTGCTTTCGCAGAACATTCAAACAGACTGCAGATTCTCTAATTGCTCTCGCAGCGGCAGACAGGCGCAAATCGGATCCCTGCCAGCACCGCCTCAGCCTGCTACGGAATCGCGTCCTCGTTTTCCAATAAGCAGGACCGTAAATTCGAAGTGGTATACGCTCGACGACCTGCTCCAGAAAATCCTCACGATGCTTGTCCCAGCCACCCAGAAAAAGCACTCCAGGCCAGGTTCCCTGCCTGTGGCTCGCCTGAAAGGGAAAGACTTCGGGATCCCAGCCGAAGGGGAGAAACACCGGATTACTGACGCCTGCGTCCTTTAGGGGCTTAACCAGACACTCACTCCAGATCAGATAGAGATCCGTTTCACGCGCAGCCGGCAACGCTTCAGGACGTTGACTGGGATGAGGCGGGAAGGGATTGTCCGGGTAGTAGCAGGCAACACGGATTCCCTTGCGGCGCAGATTGTGCAGAGTCTCTGGCATCACGAAATCGCCTTTGACGACAAGAACCGCTCGCGCATTTGACTGCAAGACCGCGTTCTCAAGCGAACGGTTGAACGCTTGCGCGGCTGCCTTGCGGAAAGAGAGACTTCGAATCGTGAGCCGGTGCGAGATCCGGCTGCGAATGAGCCAGTTCAGATCTTTAATGTGCTCCCCGGTATGAAATGAATAGGTCCGCACGCCGATCTCTTCGAACGCCCGCTGGTAGGAAGACTCCATTGAACCGGGGGTGAAACCGCCTGTCAGAAAGATTGAGCTAAGCGCCATTGGATGCTCCATCCCTCAATCCAGCGCCCCGGGGGAGTAGCAGGGTGCGAAGGTCGATGGCGAGGAACCTATGGGCCAGAAATAGCATGACAAAGAAACTGATCGTGTAAGCAATGGATGAGACGATTGCGGCTCCGATGTAGCCGTAATGCGGCACCAGCAGAAAGAGCCCGACGGCGGTAGCCAGCATGCTGACGCCCTCAGCCACAGCAGGCAAGCCCGGCCGGCCCAGGGCGCTGGCGCCGTTGTAAAGCACCTGGTTCATGCCCATCATGAGTGCGCCCGGAATAAGAATGCGGCACGCAAGGATCGAGCCTTCGAATGCATTCCCAAAGACATGGCGAATCAGAAAGTCTGCCAGGAGGTAGAGAACACTGCAGGTGACCAGCAGCCAGATGAAGGATGCGCGAAGCGCCGTGCCCATGGTGGCGACCGCATCGCCATGCTGCTGACTCGATCCCTTGGAAAAGGTAACAATGCCTGCAGCCTGGGGAAAGACAATAATCGCGGCCGAGAGAGATACGGCGACGGCATAATACCCGAGTTGCTCCGGGGGAACAAAGAGCGACAGCATTACCTGGTCGATTCGCTGATTGAAGGTGCTGGTGAGGCTTGTGGCCTGGGAGCGGTATCCGAAATGCATCAGCCGGGAGACAACTCCCTTGCTCCATTTCCAGGTTGGCGCGTAGGTTCGCCAGACCATCGCGCCTCCGATCAGAAGCGCGGCTACATAGGCGAAGGAAAGCGCTCCCAGAACCTCTTCAAGACTCTGTTGACGGACCTGAAAGAGTAGCAGTAGCCCGACACAGTAGATCGAAGGCGTCAGCGCCCTGAGCACATTGAATCGCAGGTGATCTTGCAGCCCCTGGAAGATTGCGGAGGG
>JBATYG010000551.1:0-2200 GCA_049673945.1 Occallatibacter sp. | reverse complement strand
AGTCTCGGACAAAGCTTCCACGACTTTGCCGGTTCCACTGTTGTCCACACGATTGGCGTCTTCATTGCGCTGGCGGGTTCCATCATTCTCGGTCCGCGTCTGGGCCGGAAGTTCAAGCGCGACGGTGGAGCACCCATGCTGCCCCATGACCTCACGATCGCCGCCACGGGCGGACTGATTCTGTGGTTCGGCTGGTACGGCTTCAACCCCGGTTCAACGCTTTCTGCGATGGACTTTGCCGGCATCGGCCGCGTCTCGACAAACACCACGCTGGCTGCCTGCGCCGCCGGACTCACAGCGATGATGTACGCCTATTTCCTGACCAAGAAGTGGGACGTTGGCTTCACCGTCAATGGATTTCTCGCAGGACTCGTTGCCATCACGTGCCCCTGCTACTGGGTCAGCCCCACGGGCGCGATCATCCTCGGCGGAGTCGCGGGCGTGCTGGTCTGCCTTGGTGTTGAAGCTCTCGAATATCTCCGCAGTGACGATCCCATCGGCGCTGTTCCTGTACACGGGCTCTGCGGTATCTGGGGAACCTTGTCTCTTGGGTTCTTTGCTTCGGGGCAGTTTGGCGCAAGCGGACCGACCGGTCCGGATAACTCCGCGCCTCTCGCGGGCCTCTTTTACGGCGGCGGCCTCACGCTGTTGAAGGCGCAGTTTATCGGCAGCGCGATCATCACCACATCGACCTTTGTTGTGGCGCTGGTGTTGATGTACCTGGTCAACCTAACGGGTACGCTGCGCGTCTCTGAGGAAGGCGAGCTCTTTGGACTCGATCTTCACGAGCACGGCATCTCTGCCTATCCTGAGTACGTGATCTCCTCACTGGCTGCGCCTGCCGGCATGCCGAAGGATTTGACAGGCCACTCGCTGGCATCGGACTCGATAGCCAAGCGAAGCGCAATCCCATCCACCGGCGACTGAACCGCAACCAGAGAACGAGGAGAATTATGACCAAAATCGAAGTAATCATCAGGCCAAACAAGTTCGATGGCGTGAAAGCTGCTCTCATCCAGCTCGGTGTGGAAGGCATGACGGTCTCGGAGGTTCGCGGGCATGGCCGCCAGAAGGGTCACACCGAAGTGTTCAGGGGGAGAGAGTACGACGTTGACCTGCTGCCAAAGGTCAAAGTTGAGCTGGTTCTCATCGACGAAAGAGTCGAACCGGCAATCGCGGCAATCATGGATGCCGCTTTCACGGGCAAGATAGGCGACGGGAAGATCTTTCTTTACAAAGTCGACAACGCCATTCGCATCCGAAGCAATGAGCGGGGCGACGCGGCCATCTAACAGCCTCCAAACTCCCCCTATTCGCAGGAGGTTTTCATGTCGTTCGCTTCTGCTGCCTGCTCCTCCGACCCGCTCGAAGAGGATTGGACGAGGGAAGGAGGAGATGGTCTGGTCAAGCAGGTTCTGAGGGCCGGCCAATTCCTTCGTGGAGTTCGCGTCCAGATGCGTTTCGGCGAACTCAGCAGGGCTCCTCTACGTCTTGTTCGTTTGCAGATGGAAGACGGAGCTGTGGAATGTGATTGGCTGGTCCGTTCGCCCGACCGCTGGGATGCAGACCTGTCGCAGCATCTTCAACGAAAGCACGCCTCACTGCAATCTCTGAGGGACGCGATTGACGTGCGTGCGTTGCTCTTTGATCTGATGCCGCAGTTGGAGACGGCCTATTTGCGGGCGTATCGGGAATGCGGGGAGTATGAGCGGGAATTGATCATAGAGGGCTTTGCGCAGCGCAACCACCACGCTGCCCGCAATGTCCACTCGCTGGTGATGCGGGCGAAGATACTGGGATTTCGCTTTGACATTGAAGGCAACGCGTTACAGAGTATCTCCCGCCCCATCTCGCGTCTGGGTTCTCGTCAAGGTTCAGGACGTCAGAACGGCGGCGCGGTGCTGCTGACCGGCGAATTGAAGTAACGGACCCAGAAATCAACTCTGGCCTTGTCGGCCAGTGGCATCGGTCCGAGCCTGGCGCCGAGTTCCATGGTTTGAGGTTGGTCCGGATCAATCTTTGGCCAAGGGGTCAGGCCGCTCCCGTTGGGATCGCCGCTCGTGGCGTAATTGACCAGGTACGCCGACGCCTCATCGGCCAGAGTGAAGTCCACTTTCTGCCAGGGGCGGTCGAGCATTTTCAGATTGAGAAAGAAATAGGGAATCTCGCCGGTATGAAAGGCGCCAAACTCCGGATGCTG
>JBATYG010000550.1:0-4961 GCA_049673945.1 Occallatibacter sp. | reverse complement strand
TCGCGGGAGCCAGCGCGGCTAAGCGCGTGTCATCGCGGCTCAGCACATTCGGGAAGATGGCGCGCAACCGGTCAGGCGAGTTCGTCTCCTCAAAGCCGCGCCAGATCATGAAGTAGGCCCAGCGCGGCTGCTTCACCAGCACCTCAATGGGCGGCACTGGGCCCACTTCAGCAAGCGCAATCGGCTTGCGCCCCGCAAGCACCAGCATCCGATCATAGAAACTGCGCCGAAACGTGCAGTAGTTGTCCATGGTAAGAACATCGACGCGATCGTGCCCGGGGTAGTACCGCTCGATCGGCCCGGCATAAGCGCTGGGCGCATTCACATTCCACACCCACACGAGATTGTTGAGGCGATGCACATGCACGAAGCGCTCGAAGAGCTGCCGGTAGAGCGCTGGCGATCCGCGCCCGCCCGCGCGTCCGTTCCACCAGAACCACCGCGCATTGATCTCATGGTACGGTCGGAAGAGCACCGGAACCTGCGCCGCCGCGAGTTGCTGTAGCCACGCTGCGATCTCGTCCACCTGCTCGGCCCACCGCGTGTAGATGGAAGTGCCGGCTGTGAGCAGGTCGGCCCACTCCGCATCGGTAAGCTTACTCGGCACACTCTCTTCGTAGTTCGCCGGCTGTGCAATGGTAGGGGACGGCGCATGCCAGGTGAGAGCGATCACTCCTCCGGCGCGATGCTGCCGCACAACCTCGGCAATCATCCGGGCGCGCCGATCCCCGAAGTCGCTGAAGCCAAAATCCTGCCCGAAAATCGCCGGGAAGAGGCCGGTAAACTGCTGCACACGCTCTGAGCTCCGCGCCAGGTCCTCGGGAAAGTTCTGCTGCCCGCTCAGGGTGAAGCGGCCTGAGATCGCGCAGATTTTGCGCAGCAGTGCCCGGGCCTCGGTGGTCGCCTCAGGGTTTACGGGGTCGGCATCTGGCAACGGTGGCTCGGCCTCGGCCGGATTGCCGCCAAATAGAAGGATCGCCGCGACTGCGGCAAATGCAATGAAACCAGATAGCCCGGCAGCGGCGAAGCTGCCCCGGCGGTCTGGCGCCCACCCGGCGCTCGTCTGGTCGCGATCTCCCATAGGCGAATATCTTAAAGGTGGCGCCCGTCAGCGCGCTGTGCGGCGCAGTCGTTGAACGGGCCCCCGCCGTTGACCTTCCCCGCCAAACCCGGTAAACTACCTTAGTTTGGCGATTCCTGCCTGTCGCTGTGGAGTTAAGCGTTCGCCCGGAATCAACGGGCTTGAGCGTTTCCCGGCGCGGAAGTTTCCGCCCGAGCTATTTTGGATGTGAAGAGCGCACCCGCAGCTGTGCGTGCCGCTCTGGAGGATTTATGTACGCGGTTATTCGCACCGGTGGAAAGCAGTATCGGGTGGCTCCCGGCGATGTGGTCAAGATCGAGAGCGTTCCGGCAGACAATAAGACAGTGGAGTTCAGCGATGTTCTGGCCGTTTCGAACGAGCCCGGCAGCGTTGCGAAGCCCACGTCGGCCAAGGTCACCGCAGAAGTTGTGCGTGAAGGCCGCGGCGAAAAGATCCTGGTGTTTCACCTGAAGCGCAAGAAGCAGTACAAGAAAATGCAGGGACACCGCCAGAACTTTACCGAGGTGCGCATCAAGGCCATTGAGGCCGACGGCTTCACCTACACCGACGCCAAGTAAGAGCGCATCAGGAATTTAGAAGGGGATTCGGCAATGGCACACAAAAAGGGTGGAGGCAGCTCCACAAACGGACGCGATTCAAATGCACAGCGGCTGGGCGTTAAGGCCTTCGGCGGCGAAGTTGTCACCGGCGGGTCAATCATCGTCCGCCAGCGCGGTACGCGCATCAAGCCGGGCCTCAATGTGGGCAGAGGCTCTGACGATACACTCTTCGCCAAGGTGAGTGGCCGCGTAAAGTTCTCTGATCATGGCAACCGCGGGCGCTTCGCCTCGATCGAGCCCGTCGCAGAGTAGCATCAGTCTTCGCAGTACACGAAAAGAGCCATGGCGCCAGCCGTGGCTCTTTTTCCTTTGCTACGGGTATTGGACATCCCATCTTGGACATTCCGTCGAGGGAGGAGCAGACGCAGAAAAGGCCGATCCCTTTCAGGAACCGGCCTTTTTCGTTAACTCCAAGCGATGGTCAGGATTTCGATTCGCCGCTCTGCAACTGGCTCGTGCGGGTGAGCACCTTGTCCACCACCTTCTCCACGTCGGTGAGGAAGAAGCTGTTGGCCGGCTGCTGCACGGCAATCTTGGTTCCGTGACCAAGAGCCGCGGCAATCTCATTCCAGCGGTAGATTGTTGAATTCGCCGCCAGCACGATCGGCTTGCGGGCCGGCTCAGGCAGAACGCAGTAGACGACCCAGACCATGAGCGTGACCAGGATCAGCGTCTCGTTAAAGAACTGCAGAGGCGAAACTAACGAGTCATTGTATGAGAGCAAGGATCCCGTAACAAAATCGCTCGCCGACAACACGCCGAAACCGAGAGCGATGCCGAAAGCAAAATCGCGGACCGATGAGTTCAGCGCGTTCATGCTGAGGCAGAGGAAGGCCAGCAGGCAAAGCTCAAGAATGCTGACCGAGCGCATCAAGGCGAAGGCCACATCGGGAATCACCATCGCGCCGTGATGGGCGTGAGTCAGCGACGTAAGACTGACGATCAGCGAAGCTAGGGCCGTCCAGCGGAAAACCACCGTGCCCAACCGCATCAGCCCTGAAAACGCGGAAAGGGCTGCGCGGAAAACTTCGATGCAGATAAAAAAGAGCGTGATGGCGCTGGCAATATACACAGCCCAGTACGCGTAGAAGTAGAGCGGAAAATAGTGGCCACCCCAGGGTTGTGCCTGTATATACAAGAGCCCAAGCAAAAGTGGCATTGAGCCCACGCGCAGGCCCAGATAGGTGCTCATCGCCGGGAACCGCCGCTGGAGACCCTTTTTCCAAAAGGTGAAGCCGAGAATCGCCCAAAGCAGGAATTCAGCCGCGCTCATCAGCGCCATCGGAGTATTCAAAGGCATGCTTGCCCCTTCCATCCTGAGGGTTTCCCCAGCATAGCGCCTTGCAGCCTTTGAATTCAATTGGAAATCAACACCCAGCGCCTAGCACTTTAGTGCTAGAAGCCTCGAAGTTTACTTCCCCTTCGGGGTTCCTGCACTTCCCGGAGGGCACCCCATGCCCGGCCCACAGCCTGGGATAGGAATAGCCGACCCGGTGGCCGAGAGGTGACTCGCAATCAAATGCGACGTTGAAGATGAGAAGGAAGCAGCAGCTGCACCGGCAAAAACAACCGCGAACGCAAAAATCCGAAGAGCGAGTTTCATAATTAGTTACCCCCTGGCAGTTTCCGTGGAGTGAAAGGTTGCCTGATTAACACTTAAATGGTATTGCAAGATTTCGATTAAGTCCATACTTTTCATATAGTTCCATAAGTAGCCAACGGGCCTAGTACCAAGGTAATATCCCACTCCGGTAATCTGCTCATTGGTAACTATCGACATGGTTACCTAACCGCCAACAGCCGACCCTTCCCGCGTGATAAAATTGACTCAGGCGAATTCGTGCAAAGCCCCCGTCTTTCAAGCGGTTAATCGCTGATACACAGCCCTTCAATGCAAGTCTGGGAATCGCCTCCTGACGGGAAGATGCAGCGAAAATCTCGCGAATGGAACTTATGGCGACATTGGCACCTGAAGAGCACCCTTCCCCCGAGAAAAACGGCAACGACGGCTCCTATACCGGCGACAACATCAAGATCCTCGAAGGTCTTGAGGCTGTTCGTCTGCGCCCGGCCATGTATATCGGCTCGACCGGTGAGATGGGGCTGCACCATCTGGTCTACGAGGTGGTCGACAACTCCGTCGATGAGGCCCTTGCCGGCTTCGCCAAGAAAATTGACGTCATCATCCACGTCGACAACTCCATCACCGTCATTGATGACGGCCGTGGCATTCCTGTCGACACGAAGACCCTGCCTAACGGGGAGAAGATGCCCACCGTGCAGGTGGTGCTTACCAAGCTCCACGCGGGCGGCAAATTCGACTCCTCCACCTACAAGGTTTCTGGTGGCCTCCACGGCGTGGGCGTAAGCTGCGTGAACGCGCTCAGCCAGGAGTTCAATGTCGAGATCTGGCGCGACGACCACACATGGGAGATGGACTTCAGCTGTGGCCTTCCGACCAGCGACTTGCGCAAGGTTGGCATCAGCAAGAAGCGCGGCACCAAGGTGCACTTTCTACCCGACCGGAGCATCTTCACCGTCACCGAGTACAACTACGACACGCTGGCACAGCGGCTGCGCGAGCTTGCCTTCCTCAACAAGGGCCTCGAGATCACGCTCACCGACGAACGCACCACCGATCCCAAGACCGGCGAGTCGAAGCGCACGGAATTCCGTTATGCCGGCGGCATCGCCGAGTTCGTCAAACACCTCAATCGCGGCAAGCAGGTGCTCCATGACAAGCCGATCGTGATGGAGGCCAGCCGCGACAAGATCGAAATTGAAATCGCGCTCCAATATAACGACAGCTACTCTGAGTCCGTCTTCAGCTTCGCCAACAACATCAACACGGTTGACGGTGGCTCGCATCTCTCCGGATTTCGCACCGCTCTGACGCGCACCGTCAACGCGATCGGCCAATCGCTCGGCCTCTTCAAGGACATGAAGGAAAACCTGAGCGGCGATGACGTCCGCGAAGGCCTGGTCGCCGTGGTGAGCGTCAAGCTCTCGCAGCCTCAGTTTGAAGGCCAGACCAAGGGCAAGCTCAACTCCGACATCGCCGGCATCGTGCAGGCGTTCGTCAACGAGCGGCTAGGCGCCTTTCTCGAACAGAACCCGCCGGTGGCCAAGCGCATCATCAACAAAGCCATTGAAGCGGCGCGCGCCCGCGAGGCTGCGCGCAAGGCCCGCGACCTGACCCGCCGCAAAGGCGCACTCGACGGCGGGGGCCTGCCGGGCAAGCTTGCCGACTGCTCTGAGCG
>JBATYG010000549.1:0-6030 GCA_049673945.1 Occallatibacter sp. | reverse complement strand
CTTTCTCTACTCTAGTCTTCTTTAGTCAGCTTTCCCGAACCAGTTCACGAAGTGTACGGTTGTGCCAATTGAGCAGATCTTTGCTCGCTCCAACTGCGATAGGCGAGGGATGTTCACCTCGTCGGAGTCGTCCAAGGCACATTAGAAGGTGGATCCTACGGTGTTTGCTGCGTAAAATGTCGAATCAAGCACGAATATGAAGCAGACCATGTTGAGTCACGACGCCATTACAATCTCGCCGGGTTCGCGCTTTCGAGTCGCCATGGCGCTGGCGATTATTGCCGATGCCCTCCAAATCATCGTTTTCCCCTTATTTGTCGAGGGCGCGGCATCGCCTGCGGATGACATAGTCGACTTCGGTATTGCTGCCGTGCTGGTTCACCTTCTTGGCTGGCACTGGGAATTTGCGCCATCGTTTTTTGCCAAGCTTGTGCCGGGAGTCGATTTGGTTCCGTTCTGGACGATGGCGGTCGCAAACGTCTATCGGAAATCCAGACAGGCCGTGGTCACCATCGAAGGAAGCCGCGAGGAGCAGCCGAGAAGTTTCAGCAGAACACCGTAATTCAACATTCCCGGGTATACGGGCGCGGACGAAGGCCGATCTTGCGGTTACCCGGTTCTGCGCTCCTCAGCAGGTCACCAGATCGTGCGCAAAAAACCACGTCATGCGCAAAAAACACGAGTTTGACGCTCTCTGCGCGGGGCGTTTGAATATTCAAAAAAAGCGCCTGCCCTTAGCCGGCTATCGGGCGGGGCGCGGCGTCTGTTGCGGCATTGCGGAGTGAAGCAAAAGCCGAAGGGACCTGCAAAATGCAGGTCCCTTCAGTCTGCGCCAGCTCTGCCTTAGCGTTCCTTGTGCGGTTTCGCTGTGTGGTTGTTGTGCTTCTCGTTGGAGATCTGCCGGCTGTTTTTATTCTCAGCGCGGTTGGCCTGGCGCTTCTGCTGCTGCGTCAGCGCGCCGTCATTCGCGGTACGTTCGTTGTGGACCTGCTGCGCCGTAGAGGCCTGGTTCGCGTTGGTACGTCCTGCTTCGCCCGAGGTCATCTCTCCGCTGCGCAGGCCATTGGCTGTCCGCTGCTGCTGGTTGGCTTCGCGGTTATCCACTTCGTTTGGCGCGACGGTGTTGCCGTTGTGCTTTTCGTCGTAGATCTGCCGGCTCGCGGCATTCTGCTCGCCGTTGATCTGCTGGCGTTCCTGCCCGGTGAGCGTGCCGCCATTCGCGACGCGGTCATCATGCACCTGCTGGTCAATATGTGACTGCGTGCCTTCTGCCTTTGCTGCCTCGCCCGAGGTCATCTGGCCGCTGCGCAGTCCGTTGGAGATGCGTTGATCCTGGTTGGCTTCGCGCGAATTGGGGTTATACCGGCTGCCCGCGGTGCGGTCGGCCTGCGAAATGGGCTGCGATTGCATGTGTTGCTGCGCAACCTGGTGGTAGGCGTTCGCATTCGACGACGCCATGGTTCCGGGCCGGCCCTGGTTGACGGACGCAAGCTGCGCGCGATCCTGGGCGGCGAAGTTTTCATGCTGCATCTGGTTGGGCGTGGGCTCGAAGTGGTTCTCGCCGGCCGCCTGCATCTCCATGGGCGAAGGACGAGCCGCGATGCCGCCGCCGCCGTTGTAGCTCAGATGATTCACGTTGACGATCGTGGTGCGTTCGACGACGGTGCGATCCTCGTAGACATTGGTTACGCGCACGGCGCCAAAGTTGGCGACCGCGCGGTTGTAGGCGAAGACGCCGCCGCGCCAAGTGCCGCCGCTGAAGCCCAGGCCGCCGTAGCCGTATCCATAGTTAACGCCGCCATAGAAGCCGACGTGCGGGCCCCAATAGCCCGGATGCCACATATAGGCTGCGCCCACGTAGCCCCAGTAGCCCGGCGTCCACAGCACTCCCGCGCGCGGGGGCATCGCCCATACGCCTGGGACCCAGTAGTAGCCCGCAGCGCCGTATGCCCAGTAGCCCGGCGTCCACATATAGCCCGGCGCAGGCAGCGGCGGCTGCGCGTAAACCGGCAGCACCGGAGGTGCAAAGTTCACTGAGATGAAAACGCCTGCATGGGCCTGCGTCGCTGGCAGGATCAGCATCGGCGTAACGGTCGAAGCGGCTAAAAGCAGAGTACGCAATCTCGAACTAAAAAGCATGGTGGTTCTCCATCGGCCGGGCGCTGAAGGTGCCTTATCCCCCTCCCGCTGCCCAGAGCATTTTTTGGGACTCTGGTCGCTGAAACACAGCTTTCCAAAGGTTGTTGCTCTGGAATTCTGGCCGAGCATGACGAAGGTACGCAAGGGCCAGAGCCGGTGAGAGTTACACCGAGGTACCAACGCCGTATCGCGTGCAAGGGAGGGGGCAAATCGCTTTTCTTGACACCGCTCTCAAGCCCCATGTAGAAGAGGGACGCCCTCGTTGGAGGGGGATACCATGCGTATGTTGCTTCGAGTTTCAATTCCCGTAGAAAGCGGCAATGCTGCGGCCCGGGCTGGAACCCTCGGCTCCACGATCGAGAAAATCCTCGCCGATCTAAAACCGGAAGCAGTCTATTTCATGGGCGACGACAACGGAAACCGCTCCGGCTCCATCGTCTTCGACATGCAGGACCAGTCCCAGATTCCCGCGATCGCCGAGCCGTGGTTTCTGGCATTCAACGCGAAGGTCTCGTTCCGGCCCGTCATGACGCTCCAGGACCTCGCCAAAGCCGGCCCATCCATCGCGAGCGCCGCCAAACAATACGGCAAGTGAAGTTCCCGGGCCACCGGGCTCCCGAAAATCCAGCAGGAAACCACCGTGCCCGCGTGGAGCTGTGTGCCGGCGCGCGACGTGTTCTCTGCGCGATGACCAGGCTCGCATGCCAAAGCTGTGTACCTTTCGCCCAACGCAAGTAACGAAGGAGAGAAAGTCATGAAATTTATCGTGTCGTGGAATATCCCCACGGGTAATGTTGTCAATGCACAAGCACGCTTTCTGAAGACAGGCGGAGCGCCCCCAGCGGGTGTGAAGATGATCGGGCGTTGGCACGGCATGAGCGGCGGAGGCTTTTTGATCGCCGAGACCGATAACGCGAAGGCGCTGTACGCCTGGCTGGCCGACTGGAATGATGCGCTGGAATTTCAGACGACACCGTGCGTGGAGGATGCTGACGCCGGCGCAGTATTGGCGGCAGTGAAGCGCTGACTCGCGACAGGGGCAGGCCAGATCGGGAGAAAAAAGACCCGATCGGAACGGGCCGCGGGATCCCCCTCAAAATCCAGAATGACATTTACGCCGGCGCCGACGCGAGCGCCGCGGCGCGCAGGCTGGTCTGCGCCCGATGAACTGTGACCGACGAACTTTATACTGAAGGTTCATGTCCTACTCCTCCGCGATCGATCAGCTCAGCGCCATGGCTCCCGAGTTGCACACCCGACCGGGCCAGCCTCGGCGCAAGTTTTCGCTCGAAGAGATCGGGATCCTTCTCAACGCCCTCGGCAATCCGCACCATCGCTTCCGCTCGGTGCTGATCGCCGGCACCAATGGCAAAGGCTCGACGGCATCCACGCTCGCCTCGATCCTGCAGGCCGCCGGGCTGCGGACGGGACTGTACACGTCGCCGCACCTCACGCGGCCGAACGAGCGCATCCGCATCAGCAGCGAGGAGATCTCCAACGACGCCTTCGCGTCGGCTTACTTTCGTGTGCACGACGCCGCAAGGGATCTCATCGAGGAAGGAAGGCTGGCGCAGGCACCGAGCTTCTTCGAGCATCTCACTGCGATGGCCTTCCTCTACTTTGCGGATGCGGGCGTCGATTTTGCCGTGCTCGAAGTGGGACTCGGTGGACGCCTCGATGCGACGAACGTGGTCTCGCCGCTTATCTCAGTGATCACCGACATCTCTCTCGACCACACCGAGTGGCTCGGCCCCACGATCGCCGCGATCGCGCGGGAAAAGGCCGGCATTCTCCGCCGCAACGGAACGCTCATCACGTTGCCGCAGCATCCGGAGGCCAACACCGTCATTGGCGAAGTTGCCACCGGGCTGAACGTCCGCGCCGTTAGCGGCGTGCCTTACATGCCGGCCCTCGCCGCCGAAGCGGATCAGGACATGTATACGATCGGAGCTCTCGGCGCGCGGATCGAGATCGCCTCGCCTCTTCACGGCGCGCATCAGCACCGCAACATCGCTCTCGCCATCGCCACGGCGGTGGAGCTTGCCACGCACCACGGCCTGGTCATCGGGCCCGGTGACATCGCTGCCGGTGTTCGCAATACCCGCTGGCCTGGGCGCCTGGAGATGATCGAGACCGAGAGCGCCGCCGGGCCACGCAACGATCACGGTCGCGCCGGAAAAGTAAAGTGGATCCTCGACGTTGCCCACAACCCCGCCGGAGCGTGGGCCCTGCGCGCAGCCATCAGCAACTTCGCACGACAGCACGAAGCCTATGCGGCGCCGTCGACGCTGATCTTCAGTTGTTTGCGCGACAAACCTGTTACCGAGCTTGCGCAGATCCTTTTTCCTCTTTTTGACCGCGTCATCTTCGCGCCGATTCACTCTCCGCGCGCCACGCCGGTGCCTGACCTGCTCGCCGCGGCCGCCGCGACCGGAACGCCGGCGACGGCAGCGGCCTCGATTGACGAGGCACTAACTCTGGCCGAGGAAGCGGCCCTTGCCGGGGGCACGAACGCCTCCCCTGAGAAAGCAGCCACTGTGGTTGTTTCCGGTTCTGTCTACCTCGTCGGCGAAGCCCGTCCGCTGCTGCTGGCCCGCGCGGCCAAAAGCGAGAACCCCGCATGAGCCGGCCCAATCCCCTGCCGCGCATGGCCCGCTGGCGCAGCAACGTGCTGCGCGCGCCCTTCTTCTTCGCCTACACGGCGCTTTGCGGAACCTGTTCTCTCGCTGCCTCGCTCTTCGACAAAGACGGCCGCCTGCAGCACCGCCTCGCGCAGCTCTGGGCCCGCGGCTGCGTCTTGATCGCCGGCATGCGCCTCATCGTCCGCGGCGACGAGACCCTTGCCCACCATCCCGTTGCCGTGTACGCCGCCAATCACACGTCCTATATGGATACGCCGGTCATTTTCGCCACTCTGCCCTTCCAGTTCCGCATTCTGGCGAAAAAAGAGCTGTGGACGATGCCCTTCATCGGCTGGCACCTCAACCGCTCGGGCCAGATCCCAATCGATACCACGGACGCGCACTCGACGCTTTCGAGCCTCGGCGCCGGCGTGAAAGCTCTGCGCGCAGGGATGCCTCTCTTCGTTTTCCCCGAGGGCTCGCGCACACCCGACGGCACTATGCAGCCCTTCCTCTCTGGAGCAGCCTTCCTCGCTATCCGCGCCCAGGTGCCATTGATCCCCATCGCGCTGAGCGGCGTCTACGATGTGCTTCCGATGCACACCGCGCACCTCTATCCGGGCCCGGTCACGCTCTCCGTTGGAGAACCGATTTCGACGGCGGGGCTCTCCATTCGCCAGGCGGATGAGTTGACGGCGCGGCTGCGCACGGCGATTGAGGAGCTGCCTTCACCTTCCGTCACTCTCGTCGCTGAATCGCATCCCCAGACCCTGTCCTCCTGAGAGAGATGAGTTGTCAGTTCTCAGTGTTCAGTAGTCAGCAAAGGCGGAGGCAGAGTGGGGTTTGTGCTTTCGAAATCTCCAACCGCAGGAGAGGTTATAGCTCTGTCATTGGTCTTTGAGTGATGCCGGAAGCTGCCATCCCTTCACGCGTTGTGACTTTAGCAACAAATAGAAGTCGTACGTCTCGTTGTCCTCGCCGCGATTGTTCTTCGATTGCGCGAGCGTCGTTGCTCTCGCGGGGTTCACGACCGGAGCGCCGGATTCATCGAACAACTCGATAATGTCGTCGAGCGTGCAGGAATCGAGCGGCGGCTTTGCGATTACCGGCAACGCGGGCAGCGCCCTATTCGGCGACGAAAAGTTCAGTGCCAACGCAAGATTGGCGATCTCGTCGGACGCGTCGCGTGCTGTCAGCGGTTCCAAATTCCAGCGCCACTCGATCATCTTCAGCACAGACGTGTGGTCATAGAGCAGCGAATTGATGCGGG
>JBATYG010000548.1:0-5400 GCA_049673945.1 Occallatibacter sp. | reverse complement strand
GCTTCGCTGGCATCACGCAGCTTTCTCATGTGAATGATGGCGTCGTGCCGGTGTGGGGCAAGGCGGTCTCGCTTGACTGGAAAAACGAGGGGTACGATGTGCAGGGCTGGCTGCTGCTTCCGCAGGGCTACGACCCTCAAAAGAAGTACCCGCTCATTGTGGAAGTGCTTGGCGGGCCGGCCGCCCTGGTGGTGCCGCGCTGGGGCAGTGGCGGCGGTATCAACGCGGTGGCGCTTTCCGCGCTCGGCTATTTCGTGCTCGAGCCAAATCCCCGCGGCAGCTACGGGCAGGGCGAAGCTTTCACTCAGGCCAATCGCGAGGACTTTGGCTACGGCGATCTCCGCGACATTCTCAAAGGTGTGGATACGGTTGAAGCGAAATATTCCATCGACCCTGCGCGCGTCGGCCTCACCGGCTGGAGCTACGGCGGTTTCATGACCATGTTTGCCGTCACGCAGACCAACCGCTTCAAGGCGGCCGTGGCCGGCGCGGGCATCTCGGACTGGGAGAGCTACTACGGCGAAAACTCGATCGACCAGTGGATGATCCCCTACTTCGGCGCGTCGGTCTACAACGACCCGGCTGTTTATGCCAAGGCGTCGGCTATCACCTTTATCAAGAAGGCGCAGACGCCTACGCTGGTGGTGGTGGGCGATCGCGACGGTGAGTGTCCCGCGCCGCAGTCTTTTGAGTTCTGGCACGCGTTGCGCAGCCAGGGCGTCCCAGCCAGGCTCGTGGTGTACCCCAACGAGGGGCATGGCTTCGTGAACCCGGAGCACCGCCGCGACGTCATGGAGAGAACCGCGGAGTGGTTTGCCCGCTACCTGCCCCCGGCCTGATCGGAATCTTCTGCGGCCGCCATGCTCGCCAACCGCCCATCCGGCAGTCTATGACTCTACCGGGAAAGATCTGTCGCCCTCTGCCCTCGGGGGCTGCCGCCTTGCCCTGTTACACTTTTCTTTGGAGAAACAATAGGGTGTGTGTTGTCGACCGGCCGAACGGGAGCCGTATGCCTGAGGCCGAATGCCTCGGTGCAATGCGGAAAATCCGGGCTGCGTGCGGGCGTGTTGACGGACCGCTTCCAAGCCATATTTCTCATGCATTCGTAGAGACCGTTCCGCGGTTCGACGGGTGGAACGGGGAGGATTCATGCGGCGGTATTTGACGCTTGTTTTTTTACTATGTCTCGCTATTCCGGCTGGGATGTCTATCTCCGGCTGTGTTCGCAATCCGGCCGGCAATTATTGCAACGGCCTCGGGTATGGGTTGAAGAATACAGACGTTTATTCGATTGACCTCGAGCCGAGAACCACCGGTATTTCGATTGCATTCGGGCAGACGCGCCAGATCGCCGCGCCAACCGCCAAGACGTGCAAAGGCGCAGTCGCAAGCGTTTCCGGTTACAGCTACGGCACCACCAACAATCGCCTCGTCGACGTTTCGCCCACGGGCAACATCTGCGCCGGCACCTGGAATCGCAACTCCGGCGGCGGCATCCCCGATTACACCATCTGCAACTCTCCCAGCCCCACCCCCAGCACTGGTGGCCTGCCCTTCGCCGCCGCTTATGTCTCAGCTGCTGCGAGCTCGGTGACGTCCAACCCCGTACAGGTCTATGTGCATGCGGCGGTCAGTTCCATGAGCCTGGCCCTGAGCGGCCAAACCGTCGGCCAGGCGCAGTGCGTTTCGCAGGGCGACGTCAGCCAGCTCGATGCCGAGGCCTGCTTTGCCAGCAACGGCCAGCAGTATGAGTTCTGCGCTCCCCCCACCGTGACGAGTTATTCGTGCCCCGGCGGTCTGCCTCCGGGCGCCACGTCCGTTCCCGACTGCTCGTCGGCAATCGGTGTCGCTACCTACACCGTCGGCACCAGTTCGGTAGCCACCATCAACGCAGACACCAACCAGATCACTGCCCAGTTGCCCGGCACAACTGCCATCACCGCATCGGTTGCCGGATCGCAATCATCGGCGGGCTATTTTTCAACCTGCGGACCGAAGTCGATCTCGGTGACCCTTGCGAACGGCAGCACCAGCGGAACCATCACGCAGGGTGTGCAGCAGAACCTGACCACCACCGTCACCGATACCAACGGCAACACCATCACAGGTCTGACGCTCGATTATCAATCCACCAATCCCATCGACATCACCGCCAGCGCAACGGGCGGTCTTACCGCTTCGTTCCCGGGATCCGCGTCTGTCTATGCAATCTGCCAGCCCTCCACCTGCAATCCCGCACCGATCAACCAGGTCGGCGCCGGCGGTGGTTCTGGCCTCTCTATATCGAGCAATCCCGTCCAGATCACCACTCCGGGTACCGTAACCGCTTATATGTGGCTCTCGGCGCCGGGCGCCTCCCAGTACTTCGCGCCAATCTCATTGCTTACGGGTTCTCTCGGCTCGACCGTTCGTCTGCCCTACGTGCCCAATTCGATGGTGATGGATCAAACCGGCTCCAACCTCTACTTCGGCTCCTCGCACGAACTGATGTTTTACAGCACGGCAACCAATGCGCTTTCCAAGGAAGACACTAGCGTTCCCGGCGTCGTGCTGGCCGTGGCTCCCAATAACCAGACCGTTCTTATCAACGATCAGTCGCGTCAGGTCCTCGCCCTTTACTCCGTCACTTCCGGGCTTACCACGGCAACATTCGGCGGGCTCGGCACCTCAGCAGCGTGGACCCCGGATTCGAAGACGCTTTACATCTCTGACAGCGCCTCCGCCGGAGCGGGCCACACCGACACGCTCTACGTCTATAACGCCAACACCGGCTGGTCGACCTACAGCCTCGCCACCTCCGGCGGAGCCAAGCAGCTCGCTCTCATGGTTCCCGGCGTCGGCGCGTACATGAGCGGCAACCCGACCGTGGCCCACACCTGGTGCCCGTCAGGAACCGTCGGCGACTACAACAGCATGGTCTTCTATCCGCAGGGCGATTCAGTCAACGCGCAGACCGACGTGCTCACGGCGACTTCCGATGGGCAGCATATCCTCGGCGCGGCGTACACCGGCGGCGGAATCACCCTCTCCGACATCGGCGTGACCCTGCCCACGGCCCCTTCGCCGAGCGGCATCGCTACTCCGACCGCCTGCCCCATCTCGTCCAGCGGCGCCCTTTCGCCTCTCATCGTAACCCACACCCTTGCGCAGACTGCCGTTACCGCAAATGCAACCGCGGTCAACCAGATTCTCACGTCGCCGGCCGCTGTCACTCAGGGAGCATCGGTCGCCCCCTACAGCCTTAGCTTCATCACCTACAACGGCACTGCAACTGGAGCCACGCTGCCCTATTACAAGCAGGCGACCACCAGCACGGGATCGCTCGGCACTCTTGGCTACGTCACTCTCACGGGAAGCTCCGCCATCACGGCGCCAATCGCTGGCGCATTCAGTCCGGACGACACTCAGTTCTTCGTCTCGACTGCGGGCGACAACATGGTTCACTACATCAACACCACCACGCTGACTGACACGCACCAGATCACGCCGAATCTTCCGCCCTGCACGCCGGGCACTGATCTGGGCTGCACCCTTGCTGCACCCGTCACGGGCTCCGTTCCGGCAACGGCAATTGCCGTAAAGCCGCGCTCGACCACATAAGCTCGTTACTCAAATCCAAAGCTGGTTCAACGCCCGTCCTCATCAGGTTCAAAGCCCGGTGGGGATGGCGAGCCGGCTCCCTCCAGGTTCATCAACCCTGCACGATAGAATCGGACCATGATCAAAGGGATCTCCCTTCTGCGCCCTGCTGGCAACGCTGACGCTTATGAGCGGCTCTCCAGCTTCTTTTCCGCGCTGGGATTCGCCCACGGCGCCGGCTGGAGCGACGAGGCCAGCCGCGGCGCTTCATTTCTTGCCCCGCTGGGCACTCTCGAGGTCGTCGACGGCAAGTTTCCCGCGCCCGCCGACGTACTTGTTGAAGTCACATCGCTCGACGCCGTGCATCAGGCGGCGGCCAGATGGCTCGACACACATTTCGGGCAACAGGCCAGTGCGCGCCTCTCGCAGATCTCTGACACCAGTTGGAAGTCGCGCATCTTTACCGTGCAGCCCGAGCCCGGTTTCACCTACGCCTTCTGGGCGTGGAGCGATCCGCAAAAAGGCAGGCCCGTCGCTCTTGAGGGCGATCTCTCTGCCGAAGGCATGAGGTTTGCAATCGTTGTAGCGCGTTGGAATGCTGTTATTACCGACCGGCTTCTCGAAGGCGCCCTCGATGCGCTCCTGCGCAGCGGAGCCACGCGCGGCGATATCGAAATCGTGCGCGTCCCGGGCGCGTGGGAAGTTCCCGCAGCCGCCCGCACCCTCGCGGAGCAGGGAAGCGTCGATGCCATCATCGCGCTTGGCTGCCTTCTGCGCGGAGAAACGGCGCACTACGAGGCCATCTACAACGAGGTATCGCGCGGCATCGGGCAATCGCAGCAGGAAACGGGCATCCCGCACAGCTTTGGCGTATTGACCTGCGAAAACCTGGAGCAGGCGCTGAATCGTGCCGGCATCAAAGCCGGTAACAAGGGATTTGAGGCTGCATCGGCGGCAATTGAAATGGTGAGTCTGCGCAGAAAGATCGTTGCCGGAGGAAAGGCATGACGGCGGGAACGCGGCGCAAGTCGCGCGAACTTGCCATGCAGATGCTCTTCCAGGCTGATATCGGCAAGCAGGATGCAGAACAAGTGCGCGCCACCTTCTGGAAAGCCGGAGACGAAGTCGAGCCGGAGGTGCGCGGCTTCGCCGAGGACATCTTTCGTGTCGCCACCGCCAACCTTGCCCAGATCGACGACCTCATCGCGGCAAACTCCAAGCATTGGCGCCTTGAGCGAATGCCGGCGGTTGATCGCAACCTGCTGCGCATGGCGGTCGGCGAAATGCTTGGCTTCAAATCCACGCCCTTTCCCATCGTGATCAACGAGGCCCTTGAGATCGGCAGGCGCTATTCGGCTCCCGAATCCATTAACTTTCTCAATGGCGTCCTCGATTCCATTGCCCGCAGCCTGCTGCCCAGGTAGGCGGAACCGCATCTCCGGCCCCCTTTTAGCAACTGATTCACCCATTGCCGCGTCAAACCCTGAAGCGGCGGCTAGCGGGGTCATCCGTACATACGGTTTCCTCTCTGCCGGATTCGGCCCTGAATCGAGGGCACGGCGCCAAAATACAAGGCGTACGATATCTGATAGCCTTGGCTTCTTTTAAGAACCCCAGGAGATGTCCTCGTAATCTCACACGTATTCCAGTGCTGCATCCGGTAGACCTCAAACCTTTTACGGCAGCGCTCAATATAAACGATCCTGGAAACTGAAAGTGACTGGAAGGAGATATTCTTCATGGCAGATGACAGAAATGGCGGTCTGAGTGCTGTCTGGTTCCTTGCCGGAATCAGCATCGGCGCGCTGGTGGGGATTCTTT
>JBATYG010000547.1:0-5337 GCA_049673945.1 Occallatibacter sp. | reverse complement strand
GCAAAGCAGGCTCTCCGGTATCGTCCTGTACGGTGCGAGATGATCCACGAAGATCGTAGGGGTATAAAACGGGGTACGATCACGATGTTCGTTCGTAAGTGTATTTAGAATGAGTGGATAGGGTTTCCTGGGGGGCAGCCAAGATAACATCTATAAAACCAATCGCGTACCGCTAATGCCCGCTTGAGAAGAATACACCGCGGTTGAACAAACTTCCCGGTATGGTCATCCGGCGGCAGAAACTCTGAGAACGCGACCTTCCAAGACATTGAAAGCATAGAGCCCATGCGTAGGCATACGCAATCGCCAGCCGTGTGCCGCAAATATCCCGGGCTGAAGATGCTCGTTTGCCCAGCGGAAAAACAAACAGTACCTGTCGCAAGTGACAGTTTCTGCGAACTACTTTCTATGGTGGAATGGCAGCGTAATGAAGGAGCCTAACGTGCGATCCGTTGGGTCGGTTCTGCTGTGCGCAGCTTGACTGCACCCGCGCGGGTAGGGTGGCAGTTTCGCGCCTCCCCGGTGGCTAGAAACAGACGCCGAATCCTCGCGTATAGAGCACCATCCGAATGAGGCGGGGAATGTTGTTTCAAATCACCTCGTGTGGGCACGGATCCCCGAGACGGAACAGGATCGCAATCACCTGGAAAACCAACGAAAGGCGCGCTGAAGATGGAGACTTCTCACAAATTTATCGAGATCGGCGCCTCGGTCATCGATTGCATGGCTGTCGCGCTTATCGTCGGCACATTTCTATGGGCATCGGTTCGCTTTCTCGTGCACTCTGGCCAGCACACCGACAATCCCTTTGAAAAATACAAGCTTTCTTTAGGTAAGGCATTGTCGTTAGGGCTGGAATTTCTAGTTGCGGCGGATGTGATTCGCACCGTAATCATGGCGGCCACGTTCATGAATGTCGGGATCTTAGCCGCGATCATCCTTACCCGCACTTTCTTGAGTTGGTCTCTCGTAGTCGAGATGGAAGGCCGTTGGCCGTGGCAGCCGGCAATAGGCCCAGGCTCCGGGGAGCGGGTTGAAGGAAAGGGAAACGGCTATGGATCATCTTTTTACAAATATCTGGACGGGCATACTAGACCGAGTCACCGGCCCGATGAAGTTTCGTGTCGTGCTGCAGCCCGTCATGGCGCTCATTCTCGCGGTCCGCGCCGGATTGCAGGATGCGCGAGAGGGTAAGCCGCCCTATTTTTGGGGTCTCTTCACCGATCCGAAAGAACGTGACCAGATGCTGAAAGAGGGTTGGAAATCGATCAGCAGGGTGTTCATTCTCGGCGTGGTAATGGACCTGATCTACCAGATCATCGAGCTGAGGGCTTTCCATGTGATCGATGCCTTACTGGTCGCATTCGTTCTAGCCATAGTGCCTTATTTGATTATCCGGGGCCCTGTCGATCGAATCGCAAAACGCCGGCATCCCACCGACGCAAATCAACGGTTGACCGGAGACTAGGCGCGCATGGTAGCCAACTTTGTAACCATCAGGCAGGCTGAGATGTCGAAACCTTCCGCCGACCAACTCGCGGTCGATCGGACGCGTCTGGCTCACGAACGCACCATGATGGCGTGGATCAGAACGTCCGCGTCGATGATCACTTTTGGATTCGGCATCTACAAGTTTTTTGACTACTTCGCGGCTGACCGTCCAGCAAGCCAAGGCTTCGTTACCCCGCGCCGGTTCTCAATTGTTCTGATTTCAACGGGTCTGTTGGTTCTGGTGGGCGCCGCCATACAGCATTGGGCGGATCTGAAGAACTTGCGCTCTCACGGGCACGTGCCCATATCGCTCGCAGGCGCGATCGCAGTGCTGATATCGATCATGGGCGCGCTGGCTCTGGCCACCGCTATTTTGCGAGATTAGAGGACTTATCAATGCATTTGAGGAAGGAAGGTTGAACGTGGCTCTGGCTCTTGACGAAACTCAAACCGTAAATTCTCCCCCATGTTTCCATCTCCTGGCGAAGCCAAGCGGATCAACTTGCAATATTGATTGCAAGTATTGCTTCTTTCTTTCCAAGGAAGCGTTGTATCCAAATGAAAAGCAACGGATGTCTGATCTGACGCTTGAGACATATATCCGCCAACTGCTGGAGTCGCATCGCACGCCTTCGGTGACGGTTGCGTGGCAGGGCGGAGAACCAACGCTGATGAAGCTGGAGTTTTTCCGCCGATCGGTTGAGCTGGCCGAGAAATACCGACGGCCCGGTCAGACGATACAGCACACTTTCCAGACCAACGGCATCCTTCTCGATGACGACTGGTGCGCGTTCTTCAAGGAACACAATTTTCTGGTTGGGCTCAGCGTGGATGGTCCGCGCGAGATTCACGACGCGAACCGCGTGGATCGGCGCGGAGTAGGAACCTTCGACCGGGTGATGAACGGTTGGCGGCAGCTGAGAAAGCACAAAGTCGACTTCAACATTCTGTGCACGGTCAACTCGGCCAATCAGGACTATGGACGCGCGGTCTATCGATTCTTTCGCGATGAACTGAAGGCAGAGTGGATGCAATTCATCCCGATCGTCGAGCGGGCGAATGCGGACACAATTCAAATCGCCAATCTGGGCTGGAGCCAGCAGTCCAACGGAAAGCGGCTGCTTTATACGCAATCCGGCAATCTAGTGACAAAGCGCACGGTAGGCAGAAAGCAATACGGAAACTTTCTGGTGGATATCTTCGAGGAGTGGGTACGCAACGATGTCGGCCGAGTTTTTGTTCAGCTATTCGATGTGACACTTGAGGCATATTTCGGCCGCCATCTGTTGTGCATCCATGCGCCCACCTGCGGCTATGGCCCGGCACTGGAATATAACGGCGATCTGTACTCCTGTGATCACTTTGTAGAACCACGTTACCGCCTGGGCAACATTCACGAGACCCATCTGTTGAAGCTGGTTTCCTCGCCTGAGCAACGCAAGTTCGGAGACGATAAACGCGATACCCTTACCCGGCAGTGCAGGGATTGCGAGGTTCGATCGCTCTGTAACGGAGGCTGTCCGAAGGATAGGTTCATGGCCTCTCGTGACGGAGAGCCAGGGCAGAACTATCTGTGTCCGGGGCTCGAGCATTTCTTCACGCATACACACCCCGCGATGCGAGCGATGGCGGGTCTCCTGCAGCATCGCCGCCCGCCCTCCGACATTATGGCGCTGATTGCGGCTGATGACGCAAAACGCAAGCGCACCGATCCATGTTCCTGCGGGAGCGGAAGAAAGTTCATATCGTGCCACGGGAACAAAGCGCCGCGATCTCCCTTCAGCGGAGTAGATCCTCCCACGGATGTGCCGCACGACATGAGGGTCGAAACAGTGCAAGACGGGTCGGCAATTTCCGGCAGCAGCGACGAGTTGGTTGGATCACTCGGAGCATCGTTATCAACCGCAGAGCAGCAATTCCCGAACTAGAGGGGAAGGAGCACAATGGCTACGAAAAAACCGAATATCCTCGTTCTCTGGGGCGATGACATCGGCACGTGGAACGTCAGCTACTTCAGCCGTGGCATGATGGGCTACAACACGCCGAACATCGACCGTGTTGGCAACGAAGGCGTCGCCTTCACCGACTCGTACGGCCAGCAGAGTTGCACCGCCGGACGGGCCGCCTTCATCACCGGCCAAAACCCGATCCGCACCGGCCTGACCAAAGTTGGAATGCCTGGCGCCACGGTTGGCCTGCAGCCTGAAGACCCAACCATTGCCGACCTGCTCAAACCCCTCGGTTACGCTACCGGACAGTTTGGGAAGAACCATCTCGGCGACAGAAACGAATACCTGCCCACGGTGCACGGATTCGACGAATTCTTCGGCAACCTCTATCACCTGAATGCCGAAGAAGAGCCCGAACTGCCCGACTATCCCAAGGTTCCTGGATTCAAGGAGAAGTTCGGACCTCGCGGTGTTCTGCACTGCTTGGCGACGGACAAGGATGATGCGACAACCGATCCTCGCTGGGGCCGCGTCGGAAAGCAGACGATCAAAGACACCGGCCCTCTCACCAAGAAGCGCATGGAAACCGTCGATGAGGAGATTACGGCCCACGCACTTGATTGGATGGAGAAGCAGGTGAAGGCGGATAAGCCCTTCTTCCTCTGGTACAACTCGACGGCCTGCCACTTCAGGACGCATCTTGCCGCAAAGAATCGCGGAAAGAGTGGCCAGGATGACTACAGCGACCGGATGGTTACGCACGATGAGCAAATCGGCCAGATGCTCGACAAGCTCGATCAGTTGGGTGTTGCCGACGATACGATCGTCATGTATTCGACTGACAACGGCCCGGAGAATGACACCTGGCCCGATGCAGCGAATACCCCGTTCCGCAGCCAGAAGGATACGAACTGGGAGGGCGCATGGCGCGTTCCATGCTTCCTGCGCTGGCCGGGCAAGATCAAGGCGGGGACGGTGCTGAACGGCATCATTTCCCACCAGGACATGTTGCCCACGTTTCTGGCTGCAGCCGGCGAGCCGGACATCCGGCAAAAGCTCCTCGACGGCCACAAAGCCGGAGACAAGACCTTCAATGTCTGCATCGACGGGTTCAATTTGATCCCCTATCTCACTGGCAAAACAAAGGAAAGCCCGAGAGAGAATTTCCTCTACGCCAGCGACGATGGCGGCGTCATGGCACTCCGCGTCGGTGACTACAAACTAACTTTCGAGCTTCAGCACGCGCATCAGATGAATGTTTGGGCTGAGCCCTTCGTGAAGCTGCGCGTGCCGCATATCTTCAACCTGCGTCGCGATCCGTTTGAGCGCGCCGATTTCAACTCCAACACTTACTGGGATTGGGTTGTCGACCACGTCCCATATCTCTACCTGGCGCAGGGCTACGTGGCGAGCCTGCTAGAGAATTTCATAAAGTATCCGCCTCGCCAGAAGGCGGCTTCATTCAACCTTGACTCGGTGATGGAGAGCCTGGCGCCTGCAGAAGCCGCATACAAGAAACAGAAGGCAGAGGCGGAGGCCGCCAAAGCGGCGGGCGGTTCTGTGGCCTCTAAAACGGCGACAGTTAAAGAAGGGGCTCACACCGGTTCCCGGTAAGGAAGTTGGACACCTTTCAAAGGGAGGTCTTCTCGACCTCCCTTTGTTTTTGGCTTCAATTCACGGCGGCGTGCTTCGCTCAATGCTCTCAACGCGCTATAACAGATTGCGGAATTCGTTCGCTACGGAGACGTTCACGAGAAAAGAGAGGTCCATGTGACAGAGGTTGTCCGAGACTTTTACGACCGTTACCCGTACCCTCCACCGGTCGATGGCCTCGAAAAATACCGCCAGCAGTGGCAAGAGCCCCGGAGGCGTCGCGCCGACTACCATCTCTTTTGGC
>JBATYG010000546.1:0-2192 GCA_049673945.1 Occallatibacter sp. | reverse complement strand
CCGGTGGACTCGTAAGTTTCAGGAGCGCCCTGCAGGAAGAACCAGTGATAGCCGATGAAGCCATTGCCATGGCTGAACATGAACGCAAAGCCGATGGCATAGAACAGAATCCCGCAGAGACAAGTGTCTACGATGCATTCCATCAGCACGTTGACTGTCTCGCGCGACCGGCAGAAACCCGCTTCGAGCATTGTGAAACCCACTTGCATGCCGAAAACCAGGAAGGCGGCAATCAATGTCCACGCGGTATTAACCGGGTTCACAATATCGGCAGCTTTTACCGTACTATCCGCGGCATAGACCTTCGCGAAGAAGAGGCCGCCGATAGCCGCCATGGCGAGCAGCGTTAGACCGACACCTGCCAATTTGCCAGCCAGCAGAGTGGCGCCATAGCGTCGCCATTGCGGCTCATGAAGACGCGTTGCCAGGCGCGAGATCTTCTCCGCAAAAGACAGGGATTTCCCTCGCTGCACAATGGATTTCATTGCGTAGTTCCTCCATTCAGAATTTGTATTCGCAAAGCTATGCGACGCCGAAAAATGGCTGACGCGAAGCGCGTCACCTTACACGAGAGCGGATGCGAAGTTGTGCTTCACATGCGCTTGAATGAGTCTCGCGCGCTGTCGGGCTACTGGTATGGAAGGAACATATAAGCAGCTCAATCTGATTACAACTATCCCTTGGTATAGTTCTTGCGATTCCTTATGGATTCCTCATGCGAATCTTCCGCGCATGCTTCGCCGGGCTTGAGAGATTGCTTGATGGATCGCTTGAGAGTTAGCTCCGCGTGCCTGTCAGCTCACCGTGTCGACCGGCTGCCCGATTCGTTCATAATCGTAGGCTTCGAAATTCACGATCGGCGGCTTGGCAAAGTTTTCTGTCGGCGGTGGCGATGGAACCGTCCACTCAAGCCCGGGAGCCTTCCACGGATTGGCGCCTGCTATCTGTCCGTACTTCAGCGACCATGTGAGATAGAGAATCGGCAGTAGGTAGCCGATCGCCAGAATGGAAGCGCCCGCGCTCGAAAGAACGTTCAACACCTGGAACTCCGGAGGATAGGACCAGTAGCGCCGCGGCATCCCGAGCGTCCCAAGGATGAACTGTGGGAAGAATGTGAGATTGACTCCGATGAAGAGGATCACGGCAGCGATACGGCCGAGTGACTCGGGGTAAATCCGGCCTGTCATCTTCGACCACCAGAAGTGCATGCCCGCCATGATCGCGCTCACCATCCCGCCCACCATCACGTAGTGAAAGTGAGCCACAATGAAGTAGGTTTCCGTCAGGTGAATGTCCAGTCCCAGCGTTGCCAGAAACACGCCCGTCAATCCGCCGATTGTAAACAGGCCCAAAAAGCCCAGCGCATAGAGCATGGGTGTGTCGAAGCTTATTGAGCCCTTGTACATCGTCGCTGTCCAATTGAAAATCTTGATCGCCGAGGGAACCGCGACCAGCATGCTCATAATGGAGAACACCAGCGCTGCATAGCTGGAAATGCCCATGATGAACATGTGATGAGCCCACACAAAGAAACTGAATACGGCAATGCCCACCGAAGAGAACGCCACCGCCGTATACCCAAAGACGCGCTTGCGCGAGAAACAGGAAATCACCTCCGAGATAATACCCATGCCGGGAAGGATCATCACGTACACTGCCGGGTGCGAGTAGAACCAGAACAGGTGCTGGAAGAGAAGTGGATCTCCGCCCTTGCTCGGGTCAAACACCCCGATTCCGATAACTCGCTCCACCACGATCAGAACCATCGTGATCGCGATCACCGGCGTGGCGAGAATGAAGATGATCGCCGTGGCGTAGTAGGACCAGATGAACAGGGGAAGCCGAAACCACGTCATGCCTGGCGCACGCATCTTATGGATCGTCACGATGAAATTGAGCCCGGTCAAAATAGAGGAGAAGCCCGCGATAAAGATGCCCATCGCCGCGCTGATGACATTCGTGTTGATGTAGTGCGTGCTTAAAGGCGTGGTAAACGTCCAGCCTGTGTCCACGCCCCCGAAAATCATCATGTAAAGCTCAACGCACCCGCCGATGACAAACAGATACCAGCTCAGAAGATTGATCTTTGGCAGGGCAACATCGCGCGCGCCGATCATCAGCGGAATCAAAAAGTTTCCAAATACAGCCGGGGCGATAGGCACCAGGAAGAAGAACACCATGATGATGCCGTG
>JBATYG010000545.1:0-11095 GCA_049673945.1 Occallatibacter sp. | reverse complement strand
GGGGTATGGAGTGGATTGCGCACGCGCAATGACCACGCAACAAAAGATTGCAAGAGAGGCACACAGAATTCGCTTCATCATTCAGATACCAGTTTCGAATACACGCGCGGGGGAATGTCGCGTTATTCTTGGGATGCGAATGCCTTTAGGTAACAGCCGTATCGTGCGCACGACGCTCAGATATCTTCGCCATCAGCCGCTGGCGCTGGCTGGCGTGCTGCTGCTATCCGTCTTTCTGCTGGCAGGCATCGCAGCCCCGTGGATCGCGCCCTATAATCCGGCGGCAATCGACCTGGTTCACCGGCTTGAGAGCCCGTCGGCCACACACCTTGCGGGGACAGACGAGCTTGGCCGCGATACACTCTCGCGGCTGCTTTGGGGAGCGCGGCTTTCTCTTGCGGTCTCGGTAACGGTGGTCTCGATTTCGCTGGCGCTGGGGATGGTTGTAGGCGGCCTTGCGGGCTACCTGGGCGGATGGGTTGACAGCGCGCTGACGACTTTCGCGATGAACACCTTCATGGCGCTGCCAGGGATTCTGCTGGCCATTGCCTTCGCAGCTTTTTTAGGTCCAGGATTTACCAACTTGGTACTGGCACTCGCCATCGGCGGATGGGCGGGCTATGCGCGGCTGGTGCGCGCGCAGGTGATGGCGGCGCGCGACCGCGAGTATGTGGATGCTGCGCGGGCACTGGGAGCAAGCGGCCTGCGCATCTTCTTCAGGCACATCATACCCAACATCATCCAACCTATTCTGGTGCAAGGAGCTATCGGTATGGCGGGCGTGATTCTTGCCGAGGCGACGCTGTCGTTTCTCGGGCTCGGCATCCCTGCTCCCGCGCCAAGCTGGGGCGCGATGCTCAACGACGCGCGCCTGCATCTGTTTGATTCGCCGCACCTGGTTCTCTTCCCCGCGGCGGCTGTTGCGGGGGCTGTACTGGGCTTCAACTTCCTCGGCGATGCGTTGCGCGACCAACTTGATCCGCGCACGCGGCTTGAAATCGGGCTATGATTTTGCCATGTTCACATTGCACAAGGGTGATTGCGAGCACTGTTGCCGCATCTATCACTACACTCTTCTGCACGCGGGCTTCGGGGATTACTCCTACGCCTATTGCGACCGCTGCGGAACGCTTGCGACCTTCGACTACTCGAGCAGCTTCATTCTGAGCGTGCCCGCGCTCCAGACGCAGCACCAGGCCATTGAGGCATCATGGCATCCCTTCATCAAAGAATGCTCATGCGGCGGTTCCTTCCGCAGCGGAGCTTCACCACGCTGCGTTTTTTGCACTGAGCCGCTCTCGGCCGAACATGCCGCCGCGCACATCGAGCGGAATTCCGTGGGCGCGGGCCGCGGATGGCGCTGGCAGAAGAACTGGTCAGACGTTTACTGCATGGCGCTTGAAGATCCCCGCAACCCGGGCACGCTCCGGCAGGTCGTCGATCCTTTCGCGGATCGCTCCAGCCGGGTCGAGCAGCCGGCCAGGAAAGGCTGGGCGCAAATCTTCAGCTTCAGTCGATGAAGATTGGGGTTGTCAGCGACACCCACGGACTGCTCCGTCCTGAAGTGTTGCCAGCGTTGCGCGGCGTCGACCACGTTCTTCATCTCGGCGACGTAGGAAACAAGTCCATTCTAGAATCGCTCGCAGAAATTGCGCCGGTGAACGCGATTCGGGGCAACATCGACCGCACGGGCGCCTGCAGCCGCCTGCCCGAGACAGAGGTCTTCCTCTTTGAAGGCCACTACCTCTACCTGCTGCATGATATCGGTACCTTGCATCTCGATCCGGCGGCGGCGCGCTTCTCAGCCGTGCTCCATGGCCACAGCCACAAGCCGCGCATCGAGCGCCGCAAGGGCGTGCTTTACTTCAATCCCGGCTCCTGCGGTCCGCGGCGCTTCGAGCTGCCGGTGACGCTTGGCATGCTCACGCTCGAAGCTAATGCGGAAATCAAAGCGGAGATTGTCTACCTGGATCTTGACGAAGACTGACCCTACAGTTGCGGCTCAAATGCGCATGCGCGGATTTATCCAGCGATAAACCACGTCGGTAAACAGATTCACCAGCACATAGGTGAGGCCAATCGAGAGCAGGCAGCCCTGCACCAGCGCGTAATCGCGGTTCGAAATCGCATCGACGACCAGGCGGCCGAGGCCGGGCCAACTAAATATCTTTTCCGTAACAATGGCGCCGGCAAGAAGCGCGCCGAACTGCAGGCCCACGATGGTGACGATGGGGACAAGCGCATTGGGGAGCGCATGACGGCAGACAACCGCGGTTTCACTTAATCCCTTGGCGCGAGCGGTGCGCACGTAATCCTGGCCAAGCTCTTCAAGCATGGCGGTGCGCACCATGCGCGTGAGGATGGCTGCGAGCGACGCTCCCATGGCGATGGCAGGCAGCACGAGGTAGCGCCAGTCGATGCCCGCATGCGCGCCGCCCGGGTTGGCGCCGGAGACGGGTAGCCAGCCCAGAAGAATCGAGAAGACGAGAATCAGTACCGGGCCCAGAGCGATGCCAGGAACCGAGAGCCCGAAGAGACTGACGACCGATAAGGCCTGATCTGCCCACCGACCGCGGCGCACCGCGGCGACGATGCCGGCTGGAAGCGCAAGCGTGAGTCCCAGAACGAGCGCAGCCAGAGCGAGCGCGAGTGTATAGGGATAGCGAGCGACGATCAGGTGGGTGACACTGTCATGCAGCCGGATCGACTCGCCCAGGTCACCATGGAGGACGCCATTCCAGTAGTGCAGGTACTGCGTACCCATGGGCAGGTCGAGGCCGTATTGGTGACGGAGCGCGCCAATATCGGCAGGGGTGGCTCCATCGCCCAGCATCTGCAGGATTGGGTCGCCCGGCACAAGATGAATGAGCAGGAAGACGAGCGACACCACCAGCCACACAACCGGCAGGGTGAGAACGAGACGGGTCAGGATTTGCTTCATCGCTCGTCTTCACGATAAACCACGCGAGCAGGCATGCAGCATGCGGGCCGGCCGACAAATATACAGAAGCGCCGCACCCGCAGCCGCCGTGGCGGTTTGCGGATGGGCGCTCAGTTGTTCACAAAAGGAGCGCTAGTTGCCCCGAGTCGCCGGGGTGTTGAAGAGGCGGCTGTATTCCTGCACGTCGCGCGCCGCCGAATCAGCCCGCCGCGAAAATGGATCGTTCGCGGGTTCGATCGCCTGCTGCGCGGGGTAAGGAATGGGGTTCGCCGCAGACTCAGCCGCGGGGAATGCGATGGACGGTTCTGGAGCGGCCGGCTTGCGGTCCGCCACTGCAGCGGTGCGATCCACGCCGTTCAACTGCTGCAGGTCGCTCGAGCCCAGCAACGGCTTCAGCGCCTCGACGACTTTCTCGATCCTGTCTTTCCTGGTGCGCAGTTGCTCGAACTTGCCAAGAATCTCAGTGAGCTCCGCGTGGGCTTCGTCGTACGCAACTCTATAGACTTCCTGTCTCATTGTGGTTGGCTCCCCGGCCTCTGTCTGTCTTCACTGGAAATTGCCGGACGAAATTCCCCCAAGAATTTGGCCCGTTCCGTGTCGTTGATGCTGTGCCCATTATTCTCCGAGCCAACTACAGAAAGCATTGGCGAAATGGTCACTCCTGGGGATAACCATGGATACGCAAGGTAACGTAACCGCACTCGAGCTCAAGGCTGTTTCTTCGCAGGCGGGTTGGGATATGCGCGCTCGACCGCGGCCTTAAGCTGACGAAATAGGGGAACCGATGGGCTGTCGAGACCATCTTTCATCTCACGCTGCCAGATGGGACCGATGAGCTTTCCATCAGCATTCGTCGCGAATACTTCAAGCAGATCGTCCGGTGGACCAACCTCGCTGCCCGCGCCGACGGAGTCGCCGTCAGGGAGCTGCCCGGATTGGCGATTCTGCGGCGGAAGCCCTATTTGTCCTTGTGGGGAGCCGATCCCAGCGTGTCCCTGCAGGCTGACAATCCGTCCCGTGCGCACGATGAAGACCAGATCGGCATGTTCCTTGTTCACCGTGACGGCATAACGATTCCACGCCTGAAGGCCATCGAGTACATCGCTGATTGCCTGGCGATCTTCGGGGGTAAAGACCGGGCCGGGTGATGTCGCCGTCCTGCGCCTGAACATAGACGTAACGAGCATTGTCAAAGAGCGAGGAAACATCGGAATGCTTTTTCTTGCTCTGCGCCTGCAGGACGATAGGAATCAAAATCGACAACAACAAAATTGACCTGTGAGCTTTCATAAGGCACCTCGAAGAGCGTGAGCGGCAATTTATCCGAGCGAGGCGATGATAGCCCTCGGAGAGACGGGCATGCGAGCGGAAACTAAAATCGGCCGTTTGAAGCTGTCGGAAATTGAGTCGGAATAAAGAGGGCGCGGAGCCAGAACGGCCCGATCGAAGCGTTCATAAGAGAGCTTAGGAAAAGAGCCTAGGCCACTGGCACTCTGTCTGGCGACGAGTCAGCGGCCATGCCCAAATCTGTGCGGCAGAGATTCCGGCTACCCTTCTTCAGGTAACGGGGGTGAATCTATTTAGCGTATGGAGCGAGAGAATCAATAGGAGTAGGAGGGTGAATCCGCACTCTTCTGTCCCGCCGCGGCGGCCGATGCTTCAATGCCGGCGAGCGGCTTTAAAGCCTCAACAACCTTTTCGATGCGATCTTTTCTAGCCCGCAATTGTTCAAACTCGCCAAGGATCTGGCTGAGTTCCGTATTCGCCTCATCAAAGGCGAAGCGATAGACCTCTTGTTTCATCTTTCCTCCAGGACGGTCGTCCAAATCTAGCTTGATTTCCCTCACTACGAAGTACTCTGCCACTGCAGCACTGCTGATGGGCGTACCCGGATGAATCGGACCGCTCGCCCACCACATCCGGCGATCCGCGTACAAAGCTCTCGCGGGCAGACCGCCCGCCAGTCAATTGATGACGCCGCGGTTCCAGGGAACGCTGCGCGCCATCCACAACCGCTACCGGCTGCACCTGCAGTTGCCAGGAGGGCTCTCGACCTCCCTGCAAGGCGCCGATTGTCCTTCCTCGCTATGCGCGCGACAGAAGACCGCTCAGGGCGCGAGGCATCACCCGCGAATCCCTGCCCCCGAAGCCATGCTTCAGGGCATTGTCGATCCGGCGCGGGAAGGGATCCGAAGACTGCTCGGCATACACCGGCTCCGGCTCAGGCTCAACGACAGGCTCAGGTGCAGGTACGGCGATAGCCTCGCTCACCGTCGACTGCACCAGGAAGGGCGCCGGTTCAACCGCGGCCTGCCTGTTGACGATGGTTTCAGCGGCCTGGCCAGCAGCCAACATCGGCCTCAGCGCCTCGATCACCTGCTCAATCTGTTCCTTGCGAACGCGCAACACTTCGAACTGCACACCAATTTCTCGGAGTTCGGAGGTAGCTTCCTCAAATGCGAACCGATAAGTCTCTTGTGTCATGGTTACTCCAGGGGCGTAGACTAGCACGAAAGTCGTGCAGTTTTGGCTTAAAAGTAATGCATTGAAAAGTACAAAGGTACTGAATTGTGTGACCTGTATCGAATTGTGCCTGCGGGACGATTGATCGTGATCGTCCGGCGGATGAAACTCATAAGGCTCGGCGCGCGACCGAGCAGAGCCGATCGCCGGGCTCTGGGCCCAGGCCGTCGGCGGCACCTAAACGGCGGTCTGTAATCCCTGCTGCTCGGTCCCGAGCGGCTTGGTGCGAAGCGCATTCCTGATGCGCCGATTGAAAGGATCGCCGCCAGTTTCTTCCAAGCCCGGCAATGGGTTAGGAACCTGATTGAATGTATAAGCGGGCGGCTCAGCCGGATTCGACGCCGGCGTGGCCACCTGTTCCCCTGAAGCCATTCCGGAATTCGCCAATGCTGCGGCCTGGACCAGAGGTGCGAGCACCGCAATGACTCCTTCCAGGCGAGATTTACGCATCAAAAGCTGCTCAAATCTACCTCTAATATCGCTGAGTTCCGCGTATGCCTCGTCGTAGGCCACGCGATACACGTCCTGTCTCATACGTTCTCCCCTGCTTTCCCCAGGCGGCAAGATTAGCACGAAAGATCGGCAGAAGATTCTAAAGTAATTACCGAAGATTTAAACCAAGGTAATGGAATCAGGCCCATGCGGGAGCTGCCTACTCCGAGTCCTCGGCCCCTTGGGCATCCATCGGCTCTACCCGGACCTTACTGATCCGGCGGCCTTCCATTTCAACTACCGTCAGCCGTCGGTCTGCATACTCCACGCTTTCGCCGGGCCTGGGTATGTGGCCGAGGCGCATGAGGATGAACCCTGCGAGCGTCTCGACGCCGCCCTCGCGGGGCAGGCTCCACTGCATCTGGGTTTCCAGGTCGCGCAGATTCGCGCTGCCATCGAGCAGCAGGGCGCCGCCGGCGGTGGTGAGAATGGGGTGGGCGGGATCGTCGAATTCGTCTTCGATCTCACCCGTGAGCTGCTCGATGGCGTCTTCCGCCGTGACCAGGCCAACCGTCGAGCCGTATTCGTCCACAACGATCGCCATCTGGCGGCGCCGCTGCTGAAAATTGCGGATGAGGTCGAGCACGGTCTTGGTCTCGGGCGCAACGAGCGGGTCGCGCATCACGTGGCTGAGGCGAAGATCCATGAGCGCCGGTCCCTGCCGGTCTTGCCGGTCTTGCCTGTCTGGGGCGGTGCGCCCCGGAGCCTTCTGGCTGAAGCGCCGGAAGAACATAAGCCGGGAAAGATCCTTTGAATAGACGACGCCGATAATGTGTTCCGGGCCGCGTGCCTCGTCATACACGGGAACGCGCGAGTGCAGCTGCTCGATCACTTTTGCGCTCGCCTCCTCGATGGGCATGTCCGAGGGCAGCGAAAAGATTCTCTGGCGCGGCGTCATGATCTCGCGGATGGGAATGTCGTCGAGCTCGAGTGCGCGATGAACGAGAGTCTCCTGAAACTTGGGCAGCACGCCCATGCGCCGGGCAGCCGTGGCAATGAGTTTCAGCTCTTCGGGCGAGTGGACCGCCGACCGGTCGCTCAAGGGAACGTCGAAGCCGCGCAGGATCAGGGCTGCCGAGTTGCGCAAAAAGCGGACCGCGGGGCGCGCCATCGTCATGAAGAGCAGCATGGGCGGCGCCACAGCCACGGCAAGGGCCTCGGCGCGCCGCAGCGCGAGTGATTTGGGCACGAGCTCGCCGATGACCACCTGCACATAAGTGATGAAGGCGAAGCTTAGCGCCACTGCCGCCAGATGTGCATAGAAGGTCGCCGCCGAGGGAACCGTGGGAAGCATCCGCAGCCAGCCAAGAAAAAGACCGGCGGCCAGCGGCTCGCCGATCCAGCCGAGCGCAAGCGAACAGAGGGTGACGCCAAGCTGAACCGCGGGCAGAAAGTCATCAAGGTCGCGCTGCAGGCGCCGCACCGCGCGGGCGCCAGGCACCCCGGCCGCGACCATCTGCTCAATGCCCGTGTCGCGAACGCTTACCAGGGCAAATTCCGCGGCCACAAAGAAGGCGTTCACCAGAATCAGCATGCCCACGGCGACAAATTGCAGGAGCGGCAGACCGTGCATCTCGCCTGTGAGCATAGCATTCAGCGCGCACTTAACCCGCCGACTGAATCTGGAACTAATTCGTACGGGCCTGCGTATCAACCCCAGCGGCAGTGGCCACACAGGGCACGCCGCAAGGAGCTGCCGGTTGACGGGCTGAAGAGTATGCCGTCTGAACCTTTGGACGGCATCAAAGCACCAGCCGCATCGATTCAAATCCCCCGAGCTTCGGCTCCCCAACCATCCTGGAAGGCTCACGTGGCTGCTTCGAAAAAAAGGAAACGAATCTGGATATGGCTGGGGTCAGCCGCGGCGGTGCTCATCGTTCTGCTGGGCGTGATGGCAGCGCGCATGGTGAAGGGCACGCAGATTGATCCGAATCGGATCGCCAAAGTGCAGCGCGGCGATGTTGCCCGCTCGGTTGTGGCCACGGGGAAGATCCAGCCGATCACCAAGGTCGAGGTTAAGTCAAAGGCCTCGGGCATCGTTGAGAAGCTCTACGTCGACATCAATAACCGCGTGCACAAAGGCCAGCCCCTGGCGCAGCTCGATCAGCAGGAGATTGTGGCGCAGGTTGATGCGCAGCGCGCTCAACTGGCCGCCGCTGAAGCCAACGTGGGCACCTACGAAGCCAATATCGACCAGGACAAGGTGAATGCGTCTGCGCCTGATCTGCCGATGTACAAGGCGACGCTCGACCGCAATCTGCAGATGCAGAAAGAGGGCGTGGTCAGCCGCCAGGCCCTCGATGACGCAAATCGAGATTATCTCGCCGCGCTGACGCGCCGCGATGCCTCTAAAGCTCAGGTAGGAGTGGACATCGCAAAGCTCAAGCAGGCGCGGGCCCAGGTACTGCAGAGCGAGGCCAGCCTGAAGCAACTGGAAGAGCAGTTGAGCTACACCACGATTGTCGCGCCGATGGATGGCGTCATCCTGTCGCGTGACGTGGAGATCGGCGACGCGGTCAGCTCCATTCTTGTGCTGGGCTCAACGGCAACCCTGGTGATGACCGAGGGCGACACCTCTCAGGTGTACGTGCAGGGCAAGGTGGACGAAGCCGACATTGCGCACGTCTATATGAGCCAGCCGGCGCGCATCAGGGTGGAGAGCTTTCGCGATCGGGTCTTCAGCGGCAAGGTCACAAAAATTGCTCCGCTGGGCGTTGAAAAAGACAACGTGACCACCTTTGAGGTGCGCGTCAGCATAGACAATCCAGGCGGCGAGCTGAAGGCAAACATGACGGCCAACGCGGAGATTCTGCTCAACGAGCACAAGAACGTGCTCACCGTGCCCGAAAACGCCATCACGTACGACAACCAGAAGAACGCCTACGTCAATGTGCCTGACCGGAGCCAGAAGGACGGCACGCGCAAGGTCAAGGTCGGTGTCGGACTCTCGAACGGCTCGGTTACTGAAATCGCAAGCGGATTGAAAGAAGGCGACCAGGTGGTTCTGCAGCAGTAGTTTTCTGCCCTGCCTGTTCACCCGCGCACAGAGGTGTTCAGTAACGGACAAAAGCACGGCGGTCAGCTTCGTTCAATGAAAGGCAGCAACCTAAGAATCGATTGATCTTGCCGCGACTCAGGTGTTTGGCAAACGAGATGCAAGGGTAGAGGTCGAAGTTCTTTTATCAATCGGCACTGAGCGCCACGTCTTCACTCTTCATCAGCACGCGACTAGGCAGGCTGTACTTCAAAAAAGAAGTCTTGCGGATCACATCAAAAAGAGAGCCTGCGGATCGGGACTCCACTGAATTTCGAATCGAGGAACAGCATGAAACAGTTTTTTGCAGCGGCAACAACAGCGGTCCTGATGCTTGCGGCCCTGCCCGCGCTTGCCTCAGAAGCCACGTTTGAAAGAAATCTCTCAGTCAGCGGGCACGTGGAACTCTCAGTCAACACCGGCTCGGGCAACATTCACCTCACGTCCGGCCCCGACAATCAGGTGCATATCTTCGGCAAGGTGCACTCCAACAACTGGGCCGGCGACAACGATGCGCGGGTTCATGAGATCGCCGCCAATCCCCCGATCGAGCAGACCGGCAACATCATCCAGATCGGCAAGCATGGCGAAAACATGCGCAACATCAGCATCGATTATGAGATTCAGGCACCGGCCAACTCTATTCTCGCGGCGGGCTCAGGCTCGGGCGACGTTGAGGTCAATGGCGTCGGCGATAACGCAAAAATCTCTACGGGCTCGGGAAACATTCACGCGAGCGGGTTGCAGGGCGGTTTCATTCTCAACACCGGCTCGGGCGACATCGTGGCGGACCAAACCGGCACAGGCGACGTGCGGGCGCAGACGGGCTCAGGAAACATCGATCTCAAGAATGTGCACGGAGGTCTGAAAGCCGGCACCGGATCTGGAGATATCAAGATCGCTGGATCGCCCACGTTGGACTGGAAGCTCGAAACCGGCTCGGGCAACATCGAATTCTGGCCCGGCAACACCGGCTTCACACTGGATGCATCGACCGGCTCGGGAAGTGTCCACACGGAGCACGAGATGGCGGTGCAGGGATCGTTCGACAAGCATCACATCACCGGCAAGATCAATGGCGGCGGCCCAACGGTGCGCATTGAAACCGGCTCGGGCGACGTTCGCATTCACTAGCTTTGCGCGGCCGTTGCGGCGCGCCCAACAAGTTTGTTCCGCAGGCGAGGTCTAAGGTCTAGCTGGGAGGACCTCGCCTGTCTTTTTTGCCCTCCCCCCATTCCCTCCCTCGCCTGGTTGCCTCTCTACTTGATGAAGTACCAGGGATTCGGGTACTTCACCGAGTACTCGGCCTCAGGCTGGCCCCGTAGATCGCTCCATTGGTCCCCGACATTGAGGATGATCCGATAGCCTTGCGCCGCGATCTTCGCGCGCTCGGCGGATTTATATTCGACTGCTGTCGGCGCTTGCTGGCCGGGAGCACGCAGAATCAGCTTCTGCCAGGCGCCAAATCCCTGCGCGCGCAGATTGCGCGCCGTCGCTTCGCGCTCGCTCTCGGGACGGCCAGTGAGAAAGAAGACCGCCACACCGTGGCGCTGCGCTTCTTCATAAATGTTCAGGGTGCCTGGAATCGCGGGCGCTGAAGCGGTATTCACCCAGTCATCGAAAACCTTGACATTAAATTCGAAGTCATTCTTCAACATCTCGGGATAGTTCGAGAGCGTGGTTTCGTCGATGTCGAAGACCACGGCCAGCTGCTGCCCAGCGGCATTGTGCGCCGCTCTGCGGCGCAAGAACGCGACTGCGCGCGCGGCTTGCAGGTTGAGGTCGCGGCCGTAGCATCCGCACTTGCAGGTGCACTCGTGATACTGGCGAAGCTGCGCCTTGAAAAGATCGAGATTGGCAATCTGCTCGCCCGGAGCAGTTGGGGCAAAACGGGCGACGGGCTGCGTCGGCCGTGCCGGCGAGACCGAAGGTGTTGACTGAGCCGCGCCTGAACTCAACAAGACAATGAACATGGCGGAGACGATGAGGTTCTTCAAGCGAAACGGCTCCTTTTCGGCTGATTCGAGGCTGAAACTCTCTCCATCATCGCACCTGCGATGGCGCGTACATTAGAATGCCGATGACGTTACGGGAAACCCAATGAC
>JBATYG010000544.1:0-6588 GCA_049673945.1 Occallatibacter sp. | reverse complement strand
GTTCTACGTTTCAACGAATGGCAATGATTCCAATCCCGGCACCGAAACTGCCCCCTGGCGTTCAATTCAACATGCGGCAGATACTGTGTCTGCCGGCAGCATGGTCCTTGTGCACGGTGGAATTTACGAAGAGCTCGTGAGCATCAACGTGTCCGGCAACGCGAGCGATGGCTTCATTACTTTCAAAAGCTACCCGGGAGAGACGGCGATTCTGGACGGAACACACCTCACTCCGGGCGCCAGAACCGGAATGCTGACGATTCACAATCAGAGTTACGTGAGAATCGAAGGCTTTGAAATTCGGAACTACCGTACCGCCGAACATCGGCTCACTCCATTGGGTATAAGCGTCACCGGCGCTGGCTCGCATATAGAACTCCTGAAAAATAACGTCCATCACATCGAGCAGACTTTTGATGGCCGCGATGGCCCCGGACACGGCGCCAATGGGTTTGGCATTGCCGTATATGGGACCGATGCAAAGACTCCGATCACCGATCTGATCATTGACGGGAATCAGGTGCACCACCTCAAGACCGGTTCGAGCGAGTCACTTGTGGTGAATGGGAATGTTACGAATTTCCGCATCACGCGTAATGTGGTGCACGACAACAACAACATCGGAATCGACGTCATCGGGTTTGAGCGTACAGCGCCCGACCCGGCCGTCGACCAGGCGCGCGACGGCCTCGTAAGCGGGAACCTGGTCTACAACATCACATCACGGGGCAATCCGGCCTATGGCGATGAGCAATCATCGGATGGGATCTACGTGGACGGTGGCACCCGGATTCTGATTGAACAAAACGTTGTTCACAATGTGGACTTCGGAATCGAAATGGCCAGCGAGCACCAGAACCGCGCAACCAGTTACATCACGGCACGGAACAATCTCATATATCACTGCAATACCGCTGGTGTATCCATTGGAGGTTATGCTCCGGAACGAGGACGCACCGATCACACTGCGGTGGTTAACAATACGCTCTATGAAAACGATACGGCGGGAACAGGATCCGGCGAGTTCCAAATGCAATGGAACATCGCGGACGATATTTTTGAAAACAATATTGTGTACGCCGGGCCACATTGTCTCTTCGTGCGGAACAGATCTCAGGTCGAAAAGCAACGCCCAACCACCACAATCGATCACAACCTGTACTACTGTGCATCCGGACCGCAGGCGAGCAAATGGGCAGCGGCTTCCGCCACCGTGACAGGATTCGACAAATACCTTGAGTCGACAGGGAACGACCTTCATTCTAGTTTTTCGGATCCGCATTTCATCGATCCTGCTCGGAATGATTTCCACCTGAAATTGGGTTCTGCTGCCATCACTGCCGGCGCCAATACCGGATTGCCTGTCGGAGAGCTGGATCTTGACGGTTCACTTCGAGTCACATCCGGAAAGATAGATATCGGCTGCTACCAAAGAAAATAGGAGAATCCTTTGTCGGGATTGGATGTGAATCGCCGCGATTTCATCAAGATCGCTGCCGGGGCTGGCGCCGCTCTAGCCATGCCAGGCACGGGACATGTGACAAGCTCCACCAAGATGATCGGCATCCAGGTCGGTGCGGTTTCGTTCGTGGACGAGGGTACCGAAAAGGTCCTCGACGTACTTCAGGAGCGTGGCGGCGTGAATACCTTGTTTCTTGCGGTGTTCACCTATGGCCGCGGTATTGCCGGAAGGCAGATTCCAGGCCAACCTCTGCCCGATCACGGAAAGCAGGAGTACGACCTCAATTTTCATGGCGGTAACTTCGCCACGCCTCATCCGCAGTATTACAGGAACACGGTCATCGAGGCCGCTCACGCGCCCGATCATGGCAATCTGGACATCCTGGAGGAAGTCATCCCTGCCGCAAACAAACGCGGGTTGAAAGTCATTTGCTGGATGGAAGACGTATTCCGAACCGATCTGCCGAACATCGAGAAGGTCCAGGAGCGAGATCTGTACGGACGGAACAGAGAGACACTGTGCGTGAATAATCCGAACTACCAGAGCTTCTTTGCCGGCCTGGTAGAGGACTACACCCGTTCCTACGACATCGACGGAATCATGTGGGGATCCGAGCGGCAGGGCGCGCTTTCAGACAGCCTGGGAGCGACGCATGACACACCGCCAATCGATCCAGGCAACGTAACCTGCTTCTGCGAGTTTTGTCAGCGCAAAGCCAAAGACCGCGGCATTAATGTAGAGCGCGCCAGACAGGGGTTTCTCGAGTTGGAACAATTCGTTCGCGCGGCCCGGAGCGGCAAACGCCCCGTCGACGGATACTTCGTCCAATTCTGGCGGATTTTGCTGCGGTATCCTGAACTGGCCGCTTGGGAAATGCTCTTCACAGACAGCCTTCGCGAGACCTACGCCGCACTCTACAAAACGGCAAAGATGGCTAAGCCGACGATCCCTGTGGGCTGGCACATCTGGCATAACACTTCCTTCAATCCTATCTACCGTGCGGAACAGGATTTACAAGAACTGTCCAAGTATTCCGATTTCATAAAGGTCGTCATGTACAACAACTGCGGCGGCGAGCGGATGGCGCTCTACGCAGACAATGTTGGATCGACTCTTTACGGGGACCTCTCAAAAGAAGAACTGACGGAGTTTACCTTTGAAGTGATGCACCTCAAAGAAGGCAGCTACAAGCAGATTCCACACTCCGGACTTTCGTCCGACTATGTCTATCGGGAAACCCAGCGTGCCCTTGAGGGAGTCGCTGGCACAAAGACTCAGATCTGGTCAGGCATTGATGTCGATATCCCGACCGAGCCGGGTAACAGTCAGCGTACGCCGCAAAGCGTAAAGGAAGCAGTACTGGCGGCTTTCAAGGCTGGAGCTCCCGGCGTGATTCTCTCCCGCAAGTATTCCGAGATGCGACTTGCAAACCTCAGTGGCGCCGGGGAAGCAATTCGCGAATTAAAGTTGCCTCGTTGAGAGGAGCAGAGTTGATCCACTCGGCCGCAATTCACCTGGCCTGCGCCAGATGGATGGATAACATGTGATTTCCCTCACACATTTAATTCAAGTCTTATTCTTGCGAGTTGGCACAGGCGGAAAACCTAGGCTATTTTTCGCACATTTAAATTTGAAGTGGGTGGTTGGATGCTGCTACAAGCAACCTAAACAAACGCGACTTCAGGAGGGATTTGCTGCTCCGAGTATCGCAATGTTTCGCGAGCCTCGTTCTTAAAGCCAAACCAAGCCCCCGGCGCAAGCAGGAAGACGTCACCCGCAGCGGCCGAAATTGCGCTCTGCTCTGGGTTCCGCAATTCAGAGTCATCCATAAGCCACAGTGTCCCACTTCCGGAAAACACCCTTATGATCGCTGCGACCCCGCGACACTGCATCAATTCTGTCCGTGCCCCGACCTCGATTTCCCGATGCGATGCCCGTACAAACGAATCAGTTAATACCGACTCGAAGCCCCCTTCACAGCGAATTCGGGCAATCGGCTCCGACTTCCACGTATGGCGATCGACAAGCCTGCTCTCCGCGGGAAGTGACAAACCAGACAGCCTGTGCTCTGCATACTGGCGTGTGAAATGAGTCGGGATCGGGCAACCCAGATTCTGGTCGTGCAGACGCACCACCATATCCGTTGAAATCGTCGCAAATTCTTCGAGAATACATCCCATGACCGTGTGGACGACCCCAAGCTCTGAGATTATGAACACGTCGCCAGAACGAGGCCGGAAGGTGTGCTGATCGTAGAAGTCGTCTTTTGCTCCGCCAATCCACTTCTGAAACCCTTGCGGTTCGTAGTGCCGTTGCCAGTCTTCGAATTCACAGAGAAACACAAGGGCGCCAGGCCCTGCGGCGAGGATATGAAACACCTCTGTCTTATGGACGATGTGCCGCTGAAAGCTGAAGCCTTGAGCCGGCTCCTGCAAAAAGATGGAGTAACCCAACGGCGTGGCCGCCTTCACAGCATATGACTTGTACTTATATGCGAACCGATACGAGTTTTGAAAAAGTGCAATCTGCCGGCACGTGGATCCCGGCAGCGGACCTTGAAACAAGACCTTCAGAATCGATTTCAGTACCCGTTCTACGGCTTCGGTTTTATCTATATTGGCATCTGCTAGGAAGTAATGACTAATCGCTGGCAAGAGGTCTATGCCTTGAGAGGTCAGCTCAGGTGGTACGGGTGTACCAGCTGGTTCGTTCAGGTAGTCTCCCAATAGCATGTTCATACAGCGGTCAGGCATTGCTAGATCCTCCAAACGTCGGCCTAAGGTACAAATTCTGATGTCTCAGGGGGATTGACAAGCTCCCAAAAAGACAGTTCGAGCGGTGGTTGATTATTCTCTGCGAAACGGATCGATACTGTCTGAGGCATGATCCCACTTGAGTTGCGCAGCGGAAATTGCTTCTGGTCGTATGCGCGTATTGGGTCAACTAGGAAGCAATCGCGGCTCCACACATTGGAGTTGTGGACAGGATTTGTCCGGTTTATCGAAGATGTTCCGCGAGGGTGAGACTCCAGAATTGGAAAGACCCCGATAGCCGGACGCGCCTGCGGCTGTCGCTTGAGAAACGCCGGACTTTGTTCGACCTTGAATCTGAATTGTAGATGCTGTCCGCTGCCAGTGGCTACGCGCGGGCTGAGGTTGCACTGCTCTTTTAAGACCCAGGTCACCACCGGACGCGGAGCGAGAACGACGAAAAACGCGGCGCACGTCCCGGAGGGCGGGGAGCGGGCGGAGCAGCTAACGCGCTGGCGTTTTTCCGTCGCGGCGGTAGGATTATTGAAACCCTCTGATCCCCGCCGCTCACATGCCTAAAATTTCAAACCGAGTCTTCCAGTACAGACCGCAGGGCCAGTGTTTCTAGCGCGCGGCGAGTGCAAATCAAAGTTCCACTGCCACTGGCGGTTCAGAGAAAGAGCACGTAAATCGGAGATATCCTCGTCCGAAGAAAATTCTCTGGCGGAGGTTTTGTGCGGAAAACTGCCCAAAGGTGGGCGTAGTTGCTAGATTTAAGTTGTTTACTCTAAAGTACTTGTCGACGATGGCGGTGCGGCAGTATCGAGCGAACCGGTCTCTCGCAGGATTTTCCCTGCTAAGAGGGAATTGAATTTTCTCGAAAGATCAGGGAATTGAAGTTCCCTGTTAAGTGTTCGCGCAGCGACGGCGTTAATCTCTTTGCAATTTGCCGCCGCAAAAATCCCCGTCAAAATAAATTAGGCGATTTTGGAGGGGACCTTCAAGCGAGAAACCCAAGGCTGGACTGGCGACCAGCATGGACGCCCTTTGCCTCAGCAGCCCATGACCGCTCGGGTCACGGAAATCGTTACCGAAGTATATTGCGGATAATAAACAGATGGGCTCAACCGGGCGGGGAGAAGTCTTTTTCGGCATCGATTTTGGAACAACAAATAGTGCCGTGGCTATGCTGCAGCCTGGAAGGAACCTGCAACTCGCCCTCTTCTCTTTTCGGGGGGAAGAGATGGCCGCGTGCCGGTCGATGCTCTATTTCGAGCAGTCAAAGACCGCCGGCGGGCAGCGTCGCGTCCATGGCTGGTCTGGCATGGAAGCTATTGAGCGCTACCTCGATGCCGAAGAAAAGGGGCGACTGATTCAGTCGCTGAAATCCCACCTCTCGAGTCGCTCTCTGACCGGAACCGAAGTTTTCGGCCGCCGGCACCGGCTGGAAGAGCTAGTGACCCGCATTATCAGCGATCTGCGTAAACGCGCTGAGGAGCAATTCATGCAACCTGTTCGGCGCGCTACGGTCGGGCGCCCTGTGCGCTTTTTGGGCGCCGAATCCGAAGAGGAAGACGACCTAGCCGTCTCACGGCTGCGCGAGGCTTTTATGGCGGCCGGGTTCGAAGAGGTGGAATTCGAGTTGGAACCGGTGGGTGCAGCCTTTGCTTATGAGGCAACACTGGACCGCGATGAGCTGATCCTGATCGGCGACTTCGGCGGTGGCACGAGCGATTTCTCGCTGCTGCGAGTTGGCCCGGGAGTACGTCGCCGTGGTCGACGACCGGAGGACCTGCTGGGCAACACCGGCGTAGGGCTGGCCGGCGACGCCTTCGACGCGCGCATCGTTCGCAGGTTGGTCTCGCCAGCGCTTGGGTCGAACTCAGAGGCACGCTCACTCAACAAGATTCTTCCTGCGGTACCAGCCTGGATTTACGCGCACCTGGAGCATTGGCACTATCTTTCGTTTCTGCGCACCAACAACGTCCGCGAGATACTCAAGAGCGCGCGCTTGCGAGCGCTCGAGCCGGAGAAGATCGAGGCGCTCATCGCGGTCATTGAAGGCGACCTCGGGTATCTTCTGCACCAAGCGGTACAGAAGGTCAAATATGAACTATCGCAGAAGGAGTCCGCCGAGTTTGCCTTCCGCGACGGCACACCTGGTGCATCGACGGTTGAGTTCCGTATTCCGGTTACGAGAGCTCAGTTCGAAAGCTGGATTGCAGACGACCTTGCCGCGATTGAGCATAGTGTGGATGCCTTGCTCAGGAGCGCTGGGCTTGAATCTCGCGAAGTGGATAGGGTTTTCCTCACGGGCGGCACCTCCTTTGTGCCCGCCGTAAGGCGCATCTTTATCGACCGCTTTGGTCTGGATCG
>JBATYG010000543.1:0-3319 GCA_049673945.1 Occallatibacter sp. | reverse complement strand
GCCAAATCCTTTCTTAAAGAAGACATCATTCCCACGGCCGTCTATCGGCCGCGCTACTTGCTTGCCCCGGTGATTTCGCTGAGCTGCGCGCTGATCCTGATCGCCGTCGTCCCCTTCGGATCGCCTGAGATTACCGGCCCCGGCGGCTTTCACTTTTTCCAGATATCCGACGTGAACATCGGGCTGCTCGTCGTTCTCGGCGTCACCTCGCTGGGCGTCTACGGTATCGCGCTCGCCGGCTGGTCTTCGAATAACAAATATTCTCTGCTCGGCTCGCTGCGCTCCTCTGCACAACTCATCAGCTACGAACTGGCTCTGGGCCTATCGCTCGTCGGCGTGGTGCTGCATGCGCAATCGCTCAACCTTCGCGTCATCGTTGAGAATCAGGCCGCGCACGGTCTCTTGAGCTGGAACTTCTTCGGGGGCCTGCAATTCGTCGCCTTCTTCATCTACCTGATGGCGGCCTACGCTGAGACCAACCGCGCGCCTTTCGATCTGCCCGAGGCAGAAAGCGAGCTGACCGCCGGCTATCACACTGAATACAGCTCGATGAAGTTCGCGATGTTCTTCATGGCCGAGTACGCCAACATGATCAACGTCGGCGCGGTGGCCACACTGCTCTTCCTCGGCGGCTGGACCAGCCCTTTCGGCAACTTGTTTCCTGAGCCGCATAACATCGTCCTCCAGGCCTTGCTGCCGATCTTCTGGTTTGTGCTGAAAGTCTTCAGCTTTCTCTTTCTCTACGTGTGGGTGCGCGGCACGCTGCCACGCTTCCGCTATGACCAGTTGATGAACTTCGGATGGCGCTATCTCATGCCGATCGCCATCCTCAACATTGTTGCCACAAGCCTCTGGCTTGTCTACAAGTGATCGAACGATGCATCTGATCCTCTTCATTCTGTTCGCCGGACTCTGCCTGGCGGGTGCTATCAACCTGCTGGTGCAGAGCCACCCCATCAACAGCGCGCTCTCGCTGATCGTAGTGATGACTTCGCTGGCGGTGCTCTACCTGCTGCTTGGCGCGGAGTTTCTCGCCGCTGCGCAGGTCATTGTCTACGCCGGCGCCATCATGGTGCTCTTCACCTTCGTGGTCATGCTGCTCAACGCGGGCCGCGAAGACCGCACCCGCGGCAGCCGTGCCGCCATCGTCGTCGGCTTTCCTTCCGTCGTCGTCCTGCTGGGCGTTGCCGCCACGCTGATCCTGCGCTCTCAGAAGCCAGGCAACACATCCATCCACCAGGGGATTACCTCCACGGCGGAGTTGAGCGCTGTGCTTTTTACCAGGCTGCTGCTGCCTTTTGAAGTCACCTCGGTGCTTATCCTCATCGCCATTCTGGGCGCGGTGGCGCTTGCCCGTCACAGCGAACCGGAAAGGACGACCAGCAAATGAATCTGCTCCAGCAGGAAGTTCCGCTCAACTGGTATCTGCTGCTCAGCGCGGCCCTCTTTGCCCTGGGCATTGTCGGCTTTCTCATCAAGCGCAACCTCATCACGGTTTTCATGTCGATCGAGCTGATGCTTAACGCAGTCAACCTCTCGTTTGTCACCTTCGCCCACCAGTGGCACGCGGTGAAGGGCCAGATCTTCGTCTTCTTCGTCATGATGGTTGCCGCGGCTGAGGCTGCCGTCGGCCTCGCCATCATCATTTCTGTTTTCCGGGCCCGCGCTACGCTGGCCGTTGACCGTATCGACCTGATGAAACTATGAACGGATCTCTCCATCTCCTGCTGATTCCGCTGCTGCCCTTCGTAGGCTTTCTGCTCAACGGAATCTTCGGCCGCAAGCTGCCCAAAGCGCTTGTGACCACGATTGCGTTGCTGGCGCCGCTGGCCTCATTCGGCGTGGTGCTCAATGCTGCCCTGGCAGGCGGCAGCCTGGTGGTGCCGCACGTTGAAACCTGCCCCTTTCCGTGGATCAGCGCGGGTGCGCTGCACATCGACTTTAGTTTTGTTCTCGATCATCTGTCGCTGGTCATGCTCCTCATCGTCACCGGCGTTGGCTTCCTCATCCATATCTACTCAGCCGGTTATATGAACCATGAGGAAGGCTACTGGCGCTACTTCGCCTACCTCAATCTTTTCCTCTTTTTCATGACGGTTCTGGTCCTGGCCGGCAACGCGCTGCTCATGTTCGTGGGATGGGAAGGCGTCGGTCTTGCCTCCTACCTGCTCATCGGTTTCTGGTTTCAGAAAACCGTTGCCGCCGACGCAGGCAAAAAGGCCTTCGTCGTCAACCGCATCGGCGACTTCGGCTTCCTCATCGGCATCTTCCTCCTGCTGGCCACCTTCGGCACGCTCACTTTCAGCGAGATCGCCGCGAAACTCGCCGCCAATCCTGCGTGGACCGGCGGCATCCTCACCGCGACCGCGCTCTGCCTGCTTATTGGCGCCACGGGCAAGAGCGCGCAGCTTCCGCTCTATGTCTGGCTGCCTGACGCAATGGAAGGCCCCACGCCAGTTTCCGCCCTGATTCACGCAGCAACGATGGTCACCGCCGGCGTCTACATGATCGCCCGCACCCACTTCCTCTTTGACCGCTCTCCTTTCGCGCTCTCTGTTGTCGCCATAGTCGGCGCCGCCACGGCGCTCTTTGCGGCCACCATCGCCGTGGTGCAGACCGACATCAAGCGCGTTCTCGCCTACTCCACCGTCTCGCAGCTTGGCTACATGTTCCTCGGCTGCGGAGTGGCGGCCTACTCTGCTGCCATCTTCCACCTGATGACGCACGCCTTCTTCAAGGCGCTGCTCTTCCTCGCCGCAGGTTCCGTCATTCATGGCCTCGGCGGCGAGCAGGACCTGCGCAAGATGGGCGGCCTTCGCAAGAAGCTTCCCGTCACTTTCTGGACGATGACCGCGGCGGTCTTCGCCATCGCCGGCTTTCCGCCCTTCGCTGGCTTCTTCTCGAAGGATGCAATCCTCTACGCCGCGTTCCTCGAAGGTCCAAGCGGAAAGCTGCTCTGGTTTGTCGGAATTGTGACGGCTCTGCTGACCTCGTTCTACATGTTCCGCCTCTGGTATCTGACCTTCTTCGGCGAGTCGCGCAACCATGACGCCCACCCACATGAGAGCCCCTGGTCGATGCTCGGCCCGCTTGTAGTTCTTGGGGTGCTCTCTGTCGGCGGCGGCTGGATCGGCATAGAACACTTTAGCGCGTACCTTGCTCCATCCCTGGGCCATCACGAATACCCCACAGGCCGAACGCAGCATGAAACTCTGCTCGTCCTTCTTGCCGTAGGCGTAGCGGCGCTCGGTTGGTTCATTGCTCACACTCTCTACCACCGGCAAACGGAGAAGCCTGCGCAGCTCGCAGCCTCCTATGC
>JBATYG010000542.1:0-1885 GCA_049673945.1 Occallatibacter sp. | reverse complement strand
TCGAACGGGGAAGGTCCGGCCCCCGCGTTGCCCCGGCAAATTCTGCACGCGAGGCTGGCTAGACCTGAGCACCGAATAATTCAGGAATTGGAGAAGGATAGCCGCTGCATTTATCGGTAACCCAAGTGAATCATGACCGACGATCTCCATCCCGCGTCCCCATCCCGTCCATCGGACGCGAATCCGGACGAACTCGCCGATGCCCTGGACAACCTCCGGGCTATGGCCTCGTTTCGGGAGGATGCCGCCCTCGGTCAGTCGAATCCGCCCGGGACGCCGCACTCCGGCCCTTGTCCGGATCTGGCGGACTGGCTTTCTCTCGCGACCGGCGAAACAGATGCGGCTACAAAAGAGGCGCTGCTCGCGCATGCCTCGCTCTGCGCCACATGCCTGGCCCGCCTGCGCGGCTGTCAGCGCGCGCTCTCCCCTGAGATTTCCTCTGCCGAAACCCGCGAGCTTGAGAACTTCGCCTCCGCCACTCCGCAGTGGCAGCACCGCTTCGGTGTCGAGCTTGCGCACACGCCCCATGCGGCTAAGCCCCGCTTCAACTTCCCCTCCTTTGCCTGGGCCATTCTCGCCGTCGCGTCCCTGATCGCCATCGTGATCGGCGGCGGCATCTGGTGGCGCGGGCAGCATGCCCCGGCAAAGCTCCTCGCCGATGCCTACTCAGACGCGCGCACCTTCGACCTGCGCATTCCCGGTGCCGCCTTCGCGCCGCTCGGCAGCGACCAGCATCTGCGCGGAGGCTCAACCGGACGGGAGCCCGCACCTCTGTTGGCCGCGCGCGCTGAGATCGAAAGCCACCTCGAAAGAAGTCCCAGCGATCCCCACTGGCTTCAAATGCAGGCCCGCGCGCAGACGCTCGAAGAGAACTACGACGCCGCCATCGACATTCTCGACCGCCTCGTCGCCACCGGCCCCGTCACGCCCAGCCTGCTCGCCGATGGTGGAATGGCCTACTTTCTGCGCGGCGCCGCCACCGGCAGCCAGAATGACCGCGCCACCGCCCTCGACTACCTGCGCCGCGCCGATGAAATGGCGCCCGCCGATCCCGTCATTCTCTTCAATGAAGCGATTGTCATGGAAGACCGCGGCCAGATCATGAACGCCGTCGAAACCTGGAACCGCTTCCTCAAGTTCGAGCGCGATCCCAAATGGCTTGAAGAAGGCCGCCAGCGCCTTGCTTCGCTTGAAGCCAAACTCGACCGTCTCAAGACTCACCAGAGCCGCATGGACCAGCATCTCGCCACGCCGCAGGCCATGCGCGCCCTCGCTGCCGATCCCGCTGGGCTCGCCGCCATCGACGAGGAGTTCTCCACCATCCTGCTGCCGCGCCTGCTCAACACCGCATATCCTTTGCCCATCGATCGCTCCCGCGGTTCGCCGTGCGATGAAAGCTGCCTTGCTGCACGCACGCTTCTGCACGCCCTCGCCGCATCGCTCCAGGCTCAGCATCAGGACCCCTGGCTCACCCGCTTCCTTCCCGCCGACTCTTCTCCTTCAGGCACACGTTTCGCAGAAGCCTCCCACGCTCTCGCCGCCGCCATCGACGCCAACACGCGCGGCGCCTTCTCCTCTGCAGAAGATCAGGCCGTCGCCGCCTACCAGTCCTTTGACGAGCTCGGCAACACCGCCGGCGCCGCGCGCGCTGAGGTCGAGCGCATCTACGCCCTGCAGCGCTCTTACCACCTCGCCGCCTGCGACGAGGCAGCCGACGCGCTGCTTCCGCAGGTCGCCGGCTTCCCCTGGATCAACGCGCAGACCGTCTCGCTACGCGCGGTATGCACCACAGGCACTGGCACCGCGACCATGAACAATCCGGCCTTTGAGAAGGCTCTCAACCTCGCCATTCAGTACCGCTATCCGCTCCTCGAGCTTCGCGCCA
>JBATYG010000541.1:0-3524 GCA_049673945.1 Occallatibacter sp. | reverse complement strand
CCCTAAAGAGGCGCTGGGTAAAGAGGCGCCCTATAAAGAGGCGCGGTACGACGTTTGGCGGAGTTTCGGGTTTGGGTCGCCGGGCAAACGCTTTCCGCGAGAAGGGCCCGCGGCACGGGCTGCGGGAAGGGACGGTCATCGACGCCCGCGCTAACTTACGACAGGGTATTTAGTTTCAGTGATCGGGCCGGGCTGGGCCAGCCGTCAGCATCACCGAGAAACGCAAGAAACGGAGTTAAAATTGACTCACGTGATGGGCACAAAGAGTAGCAGCTCCAAGGACCGCCGCCGGCCGGGCACTGTCAGCATTCGCGACGTCGCGCAGCGGGCGGGCGTTTCGATTGCGACGGTATCGCGCACCGTCAATCACATTCCCACGGTGAATGGCGATCTTGCCCGTAAGGTGTGGAAAGCGATCGAAGAGGTCGGCTATCTGCCCAATACGCAGGCGCGGGCGCTTGTTTCCGGTCGCAGCCGCATGCTGGGGCTGATTGTTTCAGAGATCACGAATCCGTTCTTTCCCGAGCTGGTGCAGGAGTTTGAGAACCTGGCGGTGGCGCAGGGCTACGAAGTGCTGATCGGCTCGACGAACTACGATGCGGCGCGGACGGAGAGCCTGATGCGCCGCCTGCTGCAGCGCAATGTGGATGGCGTCGCGGTGATGACCTTCGGCGTTGAAGAAGAGCTGGTAAAGAAGCTGGTGGAGCGAGAGTTTCCGCTGGTCTTTGTGGACGCGGGACCGGACCTGCCCAATATTCACACGCTCAAGGTCGATTACGCCGAAGGCATACGCCAGGGCGTCCAGCATCTGGCCGCGCTGGGACACCGCGAGATCGCATTCATCAGCGGGCCGCTCTCGAAGCGCTCGCCGTTGGCGCGCCGCGACGCCTTTCTAACGGCGATGGCGGAACTGGGTCTTACCGTTCCTGCGAAGCACCTGGTGGAGGGCAATCACACCATGGAGGGCGGCATTGCCTCGATGGAAAAGCTGATCGCGTTGCCGACGCTGCCGACGGCGGTGATGTGCTCAAACGATATGACGGCAATCGGCGCGCTGCACGCGCTCTATCGCACCACGCACCGTGTGCCGGAAGATATCTCGGTGGTGGGCTTTGATGATATCCACTTTGCGCAGTTCGTGCTGCCGCCGCTAACCACGGTGCAGATGTCGTGCAAGAGCATCGCGGCCGCAGCGGTGGAAGGACTGCGCGCCGGTATCGAAGCGGATCACCCGAAGCACGGCAAAACAGAGTGGCACGTCCCGACGAAGCTCGTGGTGCGGCAGTCTTCGACGTTCCCGAGGGGCAGCCTGCCTTCGCGCGTGAAGGCGCAGGCGACGCACCAGAGCTGAGGAACTCGCGCTGGTCAGAACGTTCCTCGTATTCCGACGCGGACTTGAAATTGTTCGACGGGGTGGAAGACGTCTGTGAATGCCGGCGATGGTGATGGGGATTTCGGTGGCTTCAAAGCCGGATTTGGATTCGTGCTACGCAAGATCATGAAATCGCTCCGCGGCGCTCAGGCGTATTCCCGTTAATCGTAACGAATACGCGTTCGATGGTGTCTAATACGTGCGAGGTCCCGATGCTCATTCGCAGGCCGCCGGAGTTTCCTTCTTCGGCAATTACATCGAAAGACAAGCACCTGAATCGGCGGCGGTTTTTGCGCGGAGCGGCGGTGGCGGGCGCGGCTGCGCTTGGCGCCGAGCGGTTGTCGAATATGATCCTGCCGCGTGCGAGGGTTTTTGCGGACACGAAGCTGGCGACGGTGAAGAGTCCGCTGTCGACGACCGGCGAGCAATTGACGAGCCTCGAGGACATTACGCACTACAACAATTTCTACGAGTTTGGCGTGAACAAGGGCGACCCCGCGCAGAATGCCGGTGCGCTGCCCACGCGGCCCTGGACCGTGAAGGTGGAGGGCCTGGTGAAGAAGCCGAAGACCTTCGACATTGAAGCGCTGCTGAAGCTGCGGCCGCTCGAAGATCGCGTCTACAGGCATCGCTGCGTTGAGGCGTGGAGCATGGTGATCCCGTGGGTGGGTTATTCGCTCTCGGAGTTCATCAAAGAGTGCGAGCCCTTGAGCAAGGCGAAGTACGTGCAGTTTCTCTCCTACTATGACCGGCATGTGGAGAAGTGGGCGAGTGAGACGACGATCTTCTGGCCCTACAGCGAGGGGTTGCGGATGGACGAGGCGATGCATCCGCTGACGCTGCTGACGTTCGGACTCTATGGGGAGGTGCTGCCGAACCAGGATGGCGCGCCGATCCGCATTGTTGTGCCGTGGAAGTATGGATTCAAGTCGGCCAAGTCGATTGTGACGGTGCGGTTTGTGGAGAAGCAGCCGGCGACGACGTGGAACGACATGGCGTCGAATGAATATGGCTTCTACTCGAATGTGAATCCAGGCGTCGATCATCCACGCTGGAGCCAGAAGGTGGAGCGCCGCATCGGCCTTCCATTTTATGCGCAGCGCAGAGCCACGCTGATGTTCAATGGGTATGCGGACCAGGTGGCATCGCTCTATAACGGAATGGACTTGAGGAAAAATTACTGAGGACGGCAGGATCACTCTCCCTATGAAGCGCTCGACCCTGATTCTGCTGAAGACCCTGACGTGGATTGCGTGCCTGTGGCCTTTCGCCCTGCTGGCCTATGGCGCGGTGACGAACAATCTCGGGCCGGACCCCTCGGCGAAGATTGCCCTTACGACCGGTTACACGGCGCTGTTTATCCTTATCTGCTCGCTGGCGGTGACGCCACTGCGGAAGCTGATTCCGCAACTGAACTGGCTGATCAAGTTTCGCCGGCTGCTGGGGCTCTTTGCGTTCTTCTATGCGACGGTGCATCTGCTGACGTGGGTGGCGCTCTACTCCGGCTTCAACGTGCAGGCGATGACGGATGACCTGCTGAAGCGGCGCTTCATCTACATGGGAATGGCGACGTGGCTGCTGCTGCTGCCGCTTGCGCTTACCTCGACGAACTGGTCGATTCGCAAGCTGGGCGGCAAGCGATGGAACCGCCTGCACAGGCTGGTGTATATCGCGGCGATCTGCGGGATCATCCACTATTGGTGGCAGGTGAAGCCAGGCGTGCTGTCGCCGCTGCGGATGACGATGGTGCTGGCGGTGCTGCTGCTGGCACGGCCGGTGATTGCGGTTGTGCAGAGGCGCAGAGCGCGGCCCGCTACGACATGAACTCGGCGAGGGCTTCTTCCTGCTCGTCAAAATCCTGTTCGCCAAAGGGGAGCAGGCGCTGGGCGACGGGATTGTAGCTGCGGCGATGAAGTGGCGTGGGGCCGAGCCGCGCGAGCGCTTCAAGGTGCTGCTGCGAACAGTAACCCTTGTGGCTGGCGAGTCCGTAGCCGGGGAATTGCCGATCGAGCTCGATGAGCAGATTGTCGCGATAGACCTTGGCGATCACGCTGGCAGCGGCGATGGAGAAGCTGGTGGCGTCGCCCTGGATGACAGATTGCTGCGGGCATGGCCAGTCGATGGTGTCGACGCCGTCGATGAGCAGATAGTC
>JBATYG010000540.1:0-2450 GCA_049673945.1 Occallatibacter sp. | reverse complement strand
CGCACAATATGGCCGGTATCGAGATCGCGATTCGGCAGCGGATGCAGGGGATCGTTCGACCGCAACAGCGCGTCTGGATCGCTTGCAGCGAGCTGCGGGAAGAGCTCGGCAAGAGTTTCAACGCGATTGCTCTCGCCGCCTGACGCACCATGCGGCGGTGTAAAGCGTGCCGTGAGGTGGCGCAAGACTGCCAGCGAGAGCGCAACGCTCTTGAAGTAGTCCGCGTCCGTAGCCTCAGTGGGCCCCTTCACCGACACCATCTTCAGAGGACCGACCTTGGGCAGAATGTAAAGCAGACCGGCAAGGGTATATGTTCCGATTCCAGCTTTGCCGCGATACGCATCCCAATCGTCTTTTTTGGTCTCCGCGTCCACCTCCTTCTGCACCGCGCGGTACTCAGGCGTATCAGGATCAGCGGGCTCGTGACTACGATGCAGAATCGTGACCGCGAACGCGATGCGCGGAATGAACGTGCGCACAGCAAATCGATAGCCGCGAACGTTGATGCGGTGGCTTTTTCCCTTGGTGAAATCCTCAGTTATTCCGTAGGTCTGGTAGTAGGCAAGGGCCAGTTGCCGCAGTGGCACTTTCAGGCCGATATGCCGCAGATAGCTCAGCGGGGCCATGCGGTGGTGTGCGATCTCATCGATGTCGAACGCAAACTCGGCCTGGACATGCTGGTGCTCGCCTTCGGCGTAGCTGACGATTGGCCCATACTTCGCAGCGAGCTTTGGAAACTCGACGGGCACTGCGCGATTAGTGGCAACCGAGTGGCCGATTGCATCGCCGATGTAGTGCGAGAGCGCGCCCACGGCGAAGGCCAGCTCGTCTGCATTCTGCGCGTTGCGAAAGAGGCTCACCACGAAGTCACCGCTGCGCACATAGTGCGTCAGCAGCGAGAGTTCGTGATCGCCAAAGGGGTAGTAGCCAATATCCTGGATCACGCAGCCGCCGTAGGCGTAGGCGCGTGCTTCATCCAGTTGAGCCGGCGTCAGGTTGGGATACCGGCTCAGCAGCAGCGGCACAATCGAGTCCTGCCACGTCAGGTCGATGAGCTGCTCGTGCGTGAGCAGAGAATAGGCGGCGGCCCGCCTGTGTGCTGGCAGAAGAAGAATTAACAGCAGAAGCAGGGCCGCGCACCGAGAGAATCCGCGGCTTTGTTCCCGATCCTGGCCCTTATCCGCAAAATATTCGCAGTGGTCGATTGGCATCGATGTCGTTACTCCAGAAACTCCCGCACGAAGGGGTCCTGGCTGCACGCCAGCTCATGCAGAGAGCCGTCGAAGATCAGCTTGCCTTCGGCGAGCATGAGGAACGTGGTATTCGGGTCGGTTTCATTTTCCGGCAACGGCACCATGCGTCCCTGTTCCGCGTCGAAACGATGCGAGCACATGGTAAACGCGTCCTGCAAGCGATGCGTAACCATGACGGACGAAGTCCTGTACACATCGCGCTGCTTCATAATCAGCTCGATTATGGTGGTTGAGGTGACCGGGTCGAGGCCGCCTGTCGGCGAGTCATAGAGAAGCAGTTCCGGCTTGTGAATCAGCGCTCGCGCAATGGCGACGCGGCGCCGCATACCGCCTGAGAGACTGCCGGGGAAGAGGCCGAATGTCTCTTCAAGGCCCACAAAGCGCAGCGCCTCGTGCACCCGCTCGTCGATCTCGTGGTCATCGGCTTCTTCCTGGATCAACTGGTAGGCCACATTGTCCCGGACCGTCAGCGAGTCGAAGAGCGCGCCTTCCTGAAAAACCATTCCGGTGCGCATGCGCAGCGGGAAGAGATCCTGCTCGCGCATGCGCGAGATATCGTCGCCAAAGAGCAGGATGCTGCCTTCATCCGGACGGAGCAGCCCGTTGGCCAGCTTCAGCAGAACGCTCTTGCCCACCCCGGCTGGTCCCAGAAGAATGCGAGTCTCACCGGGCGCCACGCGAAAGGTTATCTGGTGGAGAACGGGAGGTCCGGCGAAGGAGATCGATACATTCTCAAACGCAAGCGCTGGCCCCGCATCCTTTGCCGGACCGGGATCAGGCTGCGCAAGTGTAGGGGTGATACTCATCGATTGAAGAGAGCAATCATGACCTGGCTGATGAGGAAGTCGACAAAGATTATAAGAACCGAAGCTGTGACGACCGCGGAAATGGTGGAGCGGCCGACGCCCTCCGTTCCTCCCTTCGTCCGCATTCCATAAAAGCAGCCGATCGACGCGATGATGTAGCCGAAGACGAGCGGCTTTACCAGCCCCTGCAGAATGTCGGGATACCTCAGATTTTCATACGCCATCGAAAAATACTGTGTGCCGTTCTGCCCGTTCATAAACACCGTGACGGCAGCGCCTCCCAGGATGCCGAAGGCATTGGCAACGATGGTGAGAAAAAACAGCATGGTGATGCTTGCATAAACGCGTGGCGTAACCAGCTTGCGCATGGGGTCGACGCCCAGCGCGCGCA
>JBATYG010000539.1:0-4216 GCA_049673945.1 Occallatibacter sp. | reverse complement strand
GGGCAGCTCTCTCCTAGGGAGAATAGTTCCAACGGAGGCAAAGCCATCAGAACTTTCTGGCTGCATACTAGGTGCGGGGGAACTGAGTGTCAAGAATAAATCCAAGGTCAAATAAGTATTTTATTTTCAATAGATTGCAGACAGCCCTTCGAGCAGCCGAATCGCTACATCTTCGTCAGGCATTCGCCTTTTAAGGGCTTTATCTTTTAGGGTTTTAAGGGTGTTTTCACCTGTTTTAGTAGTGTTTTCCACAGGGTCGAATCCGCCGTTTGCCCGGGCGGTGACGCTCTGGATGCGGGAGGAGCTCGAAGCGGGCAGGCTTATTTCTCTAAATTCAGCCGGATGAACTCGGTTTCGTAAACCGATGAGGCAGGTTTGCCGCGCGCGATGCGATAGAGAGCGCGGCCTCCACCGAGAAAGAGGCCGAGCAGGATCGCTGCCGAAGAGCCGACGATGACGAGCTCCGCGATGCCCGTGAGCAGGCGGCTCGTCTTTGAAATTTCAGACTCGACGGGCAGCGGAATTGTGGCAATGTCTCCACCGAAGTGAACAGAGTCGAGAAGCTTGTGCGCGTCGCCGGGCGCGGCATTGCCGCTGATGAAAGCGACGAGCGGACCGCTGCGGCGCACCGCAAGCGAGGCGCTGTTTGAATCGGCGAGCGCTTTGGGCCACGTCGGCTGCGCCTGCGTGCCTGCCGCTTGCCCGCCTACTTTGACATATGCGCCGATCTTCGATTCCGCTGCAGCTGCCATCTGCGGCGTGGGGAAGTCGATGACGGTGAGCGTGGCGCGGCCCGACGCCAATCCATATTCAGCGGTAACGGCTTCAGCGCCGCGATCGAATCCGATCAGGTCAGCAGGCAGCACACCGCCGGCGCCCGTGTAGCTCGCGGGTCCGAGAGCGTAGTGCGTGGTCTGCTTTTGAAGAGCGCCCTGGGGCAGATCGGCGAGAATCGGCGGCGCGATCGATCGGTTGCCCTGCGGCATGGGAAGCAGCTTTGCGAGTTCGCGGAGATCGGCGGCCGACCTCGCGCCGAGGCGCGAAAACGTAGCGTCGATGACGGTCGTTCCGTTCCAGAAGAGGATGCGATTGTGATCGGCAGCGCCGCCTTCGCCGATCTCCTGTCGCGGCCATCCATTCTGGCGCAGATAGGAGTAAGCGCCATAGGCGCCCGTGGCGTCGTTGAAGTTGAGCGCGCGAATGCCGAGGGTTTCGCCGTTGCGTTTGTAGTCGGCGATCACGGCGCGGTTGAAGTCGTACTCCTTCAGAGCTGCCGCGTTGGCGCTGTCAAATTGCGCCGGATCGGTCATGGCCTTCGCGGGCGCGACGGTCTTCCAGCCGGCGAAAGCGTCTGGCAATAGAGGCCGTGGCGCGTGAGGGAGATCGATCGTAACCGGAGCGGCGACGGCAGCGGAGGTCTTTGGAGCGGGCGGGGACGCGGACTTAGATGCGGACTGGGACGCGGACTGGGAGGGAGCCGGATGCGCCTGCGTAAGCAAGGCCGTCGAACAGGCGAGGATTGTGATCCAGCGCGGCGTCAAAGAGTTTCTGCTCCAGTCTCAGGGTACTACGCCTGCCCCTTTCTCATTGGACACTGGCGAAGGGGTAAAGGTTCCCGAGCGGGCTTTGTGAGAGCGCGCCGGCGGCAAACTTTCGCCTGCGGCGATCGAGCGCGTGGTCGGCATCGCGCACAAGTACCGGCAGCGCTTCCCGGTTGCGGCTTAGGGCGTGGCTTTCAGGCTCTGGGCTTTTGCACTCTGCGCCTTCGCGCTCTGCTCGAGCAGTTCGATGCGCTTTGCGGCGTCTGTGAGACCGAGGTGCTGCGTGGACTGCAGCAGCTTGATGGCGTCGAGCTTGCGGTCCTGCTCAAGCAGAGAACGCAACGAAGGCTCGAGGTCGGTGGAGATGCCGCTGGCCGTGACGCCTGTCTCCTGCTCAGAGCCCGGCTTGATGAAAGCAAGAACCTGGTTGCGCAGGGGAGTGGATGCGTCGGCGTTCGCCGTAGATGCAAGCGCCATGGGTAGGCCGCCGTTGGCTGTGATGATCGCGAGGCGATATTTCGCTGCGCCGGCGCTGCTTGAGACGGTCTCCGTGCCGATGTCGCTAATCTCATCAAAGGAGACGGAGCCGGTTTCAATCCGGATGCGCTTCATCGTCTTCCAGCGAACGACGCGCTCAGTTGCATCGAAGGTGAAGGTGGTGCGCACCTCGGCGATGAGCGCAAAGAGCAGGAAGAGCGCGGCGGCGATGAGGCCGCGCACCTGGTGCTGCGTGATCGAGAGATACATGACCCCGATGGCGCAGACTCCGAAGATCCACGAGAGCCCTACGGCGCTGTCTTCAACGACGAGCTCGGTCGGCGACTGGCTGGCGATGTGCATAAATCCTGCATTTCACTATCGCATGGAATCGCGCGGTAAAAGTGATGACAGGGCAGGCGCTGCGTAACGAGAGTTTGCCCACCAGGTGTCGAATGCGGCCAGCGAGCGCTCGCACTGGATGCGATGGCGCTCCTTCTTGTCGCGAATCTTTCGGCGCACTTCTTCTTCGAGGGGCTGGAGCAGATCGAAGGTGATGTTAGCCGGCTGGAAATTCTTTGGGTCAGCGTGCGTGATGTAGTGGACGAGCGAGCCGAGCGCGGTGATGCGCGGGATGGGGACGGGCTCATCGCCGCGCGCGATAGAAGCAGCGTAGAGGCCGGCGAGCAGGCCGGTGGCGATCGATTCCGTGTAGCCTTCGACGCCGGAGATCTGGCCGGCGAACAGAAGCGGCGCGTCGGCGTTCTTGAGCGACAGCGTTTCGTTGAGCAGCGCGGGCGCGCAGATGTAGGTGTTGCGATGAATCTGGCCGTAGCGCAGAAAACGCGCGTTTTCAAGGCCGGGGATGAGGCGCAGCACGCGGGCCTGGTCGCCCCACTTGAGGTGGTTCTGAAAGCCGACCAGGTTGTAGCTGTCGGCGCGCAGATTTTCTTTGCGAAGCTGCACGACGGCCCACGGCGTTTTGCCGGTGCGCGGATCGCGGAGGCCCACGGGCTTCATAGGGCCGAAGCGCAGGGTATCGCGGCCGCGGCGCGCGAGCACCTCAATGGGCAGGCAGCCTTCGAAGTATTCAAGCTTCTCCCACTCCTTGCTTTCGGCGGGCTCGGCCGCCAGCAGCGCGTCGAGAAAGGCGTCGTACTCTTCGCGGCTCATAGGGCAGTTGATGTAGTCGGCGGTGCCCTTGTCCCAGCGTGCGGCAAAGTAAACGCGATCCATGTCGATGGTGTCAGCATCGACGATGGGCGAGATGGAATCGTAGAAGGCGAGATGATGGGAGCCGGTGATGCGCTGGATCTCGCTGCTGAGGGTAGAAGACGTAAGCGGGCCGCTGGCGATGATCGTGCACTTCGTGCCGTCCTCGCTCGGGAGCAGTTCTGTGACTTCCTCACGAAAGACGCGGATTAATGGCTCGGCGGCGATAGCCTCGGCGATGCGGCGCGAGAAGTCAACGCGATCGACGGCGAGCGCATGGCCCGCCGGAACGGCCGATTCATCGGCAAGGCGCAAAAGGGCAGAGCCGCCGCGGCGCATCTCCTGCTTGAGCAGCCAGGGCGCGGTATTGGGCGATTCGCTCTTGAGGGAGTTCGAGCAGACGAGCTCGCCGAAGTCGGTGGTCTGATGCGCGGGCGTGAGGCGCGGCTTGCCGTCGATGATGGCGCGCATCTCGTAGAGATCCACCTGGCAGCCGAGGCGCGCGGCGGTAAGGGCGGCTTCAGGCCCGGCGAGGCCTCCGCCGATGACGCGGATCTTCATCGAGAGCCATCCAGTTGCGGCGCGGTGGCCGAAGCGCCTGCGAGGCGGTCGAGGGCTTCGCCGGTGACGCGGACGTTGCGCCACTCGTCGAGAAATTCGGCACCCATCGCTCTGTAGAAGTCGATGGCCGGGGTGTTCCAATCGAGCACTTCCCACTGGAGGCGGCCGCAGGTTTTTTCTACGGCAATGGCGGCGACGCGCTGCAGCAGAGCCTTGCCGATGCCGAGGCCGCGATGTTCAGGCAGAACAAAGAGGTCTTCAAGATAAAGGCCAGGGCGGCCGAGCCAGGTGGAGTAGTTGAAGAAATAAAGCGCAAAGCCCGCGGGCGTGCCGTTGGTTTCGGCTATCAGGCAGAAATAGAATGGATTAGGGCCGAAGCCATCGCGGAGGAAATCGGCCTCGGTGGCGAGCACGGCATCGGGCTC
>JBATYG010000538.1:0-13644 GCA_049673945.1 Occallatibacter sp. | reverse complement strand
CCACTGTCCGGTTTCGCCAGTCGCGCGAGGCCCGCAGCCGGATAAGCAGTCGGCCTTTCCGCGACATCGCGTCAATCGAGTTCGCCACGAGATTGGCGAAGATCTGCTGCGCCTCGGTGGGCATGCAGGCGATGGCAACCTCGTCGGATGTCTTAACGTCCACGGTGATCTCCGAGGCGTGCAACCGGGCGCGATACATCTGAATCACTCCCTCCACAACCTCTGAGAGCATGGTGCTTGTGGGCGCGCCCGGCTGGCGATGGAACTTGAGCGTGGACTGGGTAATCAGTGAAACACGCAGCAACTCATCCAGAGCGGTGTGCGCGTGTTCGTGCGCCTCTTCAGGAGTTTTGGAGAGCGTCACCAGGAAAAGCAGGTTCGTTACCGATTCAAGCGGATTGTTGATCTCATGAGCGACCGCTGCAGCGAGCCTGCCCGCGACGGCGAGCTTTTCGGCCTGCAGCATTGATTCCTCCATCTGCTTGCGCGCAGTGATGTCGATCAGCACGCCCATAAGCCAGGAAGGCCGCCCCTCGCTGTCGCGCTGGCATCGGCCCTGCGACTCTATCCAGCGGATTGCCCCATTCTTGTTGACAATGCGGTACTGGCGATTGAAATCCTTGCCATCCTTCACCACCTGGTCGATGCCATCGAGCACACGCTGGGCATCTTCGTGGTGAACGCATTTAAGCCAACGCTCGTTGTCCGGCTCAAAGGCTCCGGGCTCATAGCCCATGATCTTGTAGACGTCATCGGTCCAGTGGGTCGTGTTGTGCTGCAGATCCCACGTCCACAGGCCCATGCCACTGGCCTTCAACGCGATTTGCAAAGCCGCATCGCGCTCTCTCAGTTTTTCTGCTGCGCGAATACGCTCCTCGGCCATCTGGCGCTGCGTCTGCTCGAGGATGAGGCTCTTGCGGAGTTCCTGGCTGCTGAGCTGCTCGCGCTGATCTGCCCAACGGCGAAGCAGAACGCCAAGCAGCGTCGAGGCGATGAAAAACAGCGCGAGGCGAATCTCTGCGTCAATCACACCGCCGGAAAAGCGAAAACGCGATTCGGTGAGAAAGATATCCGTTAGAACGACCTCGACGATGGCGCAACCGAAGCTCCCCGCCATGCCCAGAAACCAGCCGCTCAGGATGACCGCGGGGAATGCCAGGACCAGGGGAAAGGAACGCAGCGGGGGGATCACCCAGACAAGACTGACCGACAAAACCGCGACAAGAGCCCCTAAGATGGTCCGGGTGACCCAGTGCAGATTTTCAACCGCCCTGGCAGTTGGAATCCTCAACCCCATCCTCGATTCACTCTGACCCTCCCCACGCGCTGTTGGCCGGCTAGCCCCTGAGAAGAGTGCATCATTCCATACCGAAGTCGTCCTCGGAGCGCCTCAACTCAACACCCAGCGGTATCTTCGGCACTGGGATGGCGGTGTCGGTAGCATAGGGAAGTTGAGAGTGCCGTGTCTAGTGAGTCCAGTGCGGCCCTGCGGTCCGCCGGCCCCGCTTTAACCGGGCCGCACCATCTTCTGCAACATCCGCTTCGGAGCCAGGTGAGCAACGGGATGCGACAATTGAACAGGCGCCTGCGTGGCCGTTGCGCGCGCGGCGCAAAGCCCCCATGATGCTCCGAATCCTCTCAACCCATTTGTTCCTGAATCAGCGTCTGCATCCCGGCCTGCTTGAGTTGGCGAGCCGCTCCGGGTGCGAGGGTGTCGAGCTTTTTGCGGCGCGGCAGCATTTTGATTATGCGAGCCGCGAACACGTCGCTGAACTCGCATCCTGGTTCGCCTCCAATCCGCTCGAAGCGTTTTCAATGCACGCGCCGCTCTTTCCCGACCGTGAGATGGGTCGGGCAGGCGCGCCCGCGGTGAACTTGCTTCACCCCGAGAAAGGGCACCGCATCGACTCGATGGATGAGATCAAGCGCGCCCTCGAGGTCGCCGAGCATATCCCTTTCAGCAACCTCGTATTGCATCTTGGTGAGCGGGAAGATACATGGTCGCCGCGCGCGATGGAGCACGCCGAGACTGCGCTTGAGCATCTGGGCGCCTTTGCCCGCCCCCTCGGCGTTCGCCTGCTGGTCGAAAACCTACTGAATGAGCCGACCATGCCCGAGCACCTGATGACCATCCTGGAGATGGGACATCTGTCGAACGTAGGTATCTGCCTTGACCTGGGGCATGCGCACATCAACCAGAGCGTGGGCCAGACAATCGCCGCCTTTGGTGACCGCATCGCCACCGTTCACGTCCATGACAACCACGGCCTGCGCGATGAGCACCTCTGGCCGGGCGATGGCACCATCGACTGGCCGGCCGCGGCAAAGGCGCTCAACGGCTTCGCGAATCCGCCCGCCGCGGTGCTCGAAATCAGCTACCGCCTCGGCGATACTGCCGAAGTCATTCCCGATCGCGCCATGCACTCATTCGAAATGCTCGGCTAGCTTTCTTTCTTCCGATTTTCGGCAAGGCGGGCCTTCACCATCTTCCTCACCAGCGCTGTCGGCAGCGGTCGATCCAGGGGAAATTGCAGCGTGCCCTTCGCTGTGCGGTACGCCGCCACTTCGTCACCCATGCTGTCCAGAAGCCTTCCGCTCATGGGGAAAAAACTGCAATGGCCCTTGAAGGCGGCATAGGCAACCAACGCTCCTTTGTAGTGGAAGGCGGGCATGCCGTAACTGAGCTTTTCAGTAGCCTCTGGCGGCGCCACAGAGCGAATCGCGGCGCGAATCTTGCCCAGAGTGCTTCGTGCAGGTTCCGGAACACGGGCGAGATACGCATCGACGGCGTGCGACGGCGCATCTGCGTCCTCGGCGGATTTAATTGGGGATCGCTTTGCTTGCTTCGGCATTCTTGCACCTTCAGTGCTTCTTCACCGCTGGCGGCAGCGCAGGCGGCAGCTCCGATGTTGCGATGTCTTCGATGGCTTTCCATTCCCCATCGGGCTCCTTACGATACACCGTTACATAGCTGCCATGATCCTTCACCATGGTGCGCGTCACCGGATCGGTCATGCTCATCTGGTAGCTTCCCTGGGTATAAGCGAGATCGCCCGATCTCGATACGTTGACGCGCTTGGCCTGGAACGAAAGCGAAAACGCCGGGTCGGCAACCATCTGTTGAAGCGCTGTCGAAATCGCGCCAAGGCCGCTCGCCACCGGCATTCCCGGCGCCATCAACACGGCATCGCCAGCATAAAATCCGGCAACCTTCTTCGCATCCCTCGCGGAATAGGCATGGTTGGCTTCGACCTCAAGCTGGGTGATGGCCCTGACGTCGGCATCATGAGCCTCCGGCAAAGGCGGCGGAGCCTGACGGCAGGCCGTCATCGCAAACACAATAGCCACCATGCCGCATAGAACGGGACGAGCTTTCATGCTGATATTTCCTCTCAATCGATTCCGTGATCGAGGCCAAGCCTAAACCTACAGCCTCAACCCATAGCCCCAACCCATAGCCTGACCGGTTAGATGACGAATCTGCGCTGGCCGCTCAGCTTTCGCGCCGGCTGCGCTCTTCGGCAAGGTAGCCGAGCCACTCCGCCATGCCTGCGCCATTCCTGGCTGAGGTTTCAAAGATCCGGATGCCGGGGCGAATCTGGTTGATGTTCGCGAGCGCAGCGTCGCGGTCGAAACCACACGCTGCGGCGATATCGATCTTGGTAATGACAGCAGCATCGGCCGAGTTATAGAGCGTCGGATACTTGAGTGGCTTATCTTCCCCCTCGGTAACCGAAAGCATCGCCACGCGAATCTTCTCGCCAAGGTCATAACTGGCCGGGCACACGAGGTTGCCCACGTTTTCGATAAAGAGATAGTCGAGATCGCCAAGGCTCCAGCCGTCGAGATGCCTGCCGACCATTTCCGCTTCAAGATGGCAGATGCCGTGCGTATTGATCTGCCGCACCGGCGCGCCGCTCGCGGCAAGGCGGCGTGCATCGTTGTCGGTCTCAAGGTCGCCCACCAGCGCGGCGACTCGTGCGCCGCCTTCGCGCAGCTCACGCAAGGTACGCTCGATAAACGCCGTCTTCCCCGTTCCCGGGCTCGAGACGAGGTTGAGTACCAGCACCCCGGCGGCTGCGAACTGTTGCCGCAGCCCTGCCGCCAGTTCGTCGTTCTTTTTCAGAATGCCGCGGCGCAGCTCCACAATGCGCGTCGTCATACTTTCTCCTGTGCTTCTTCAATTTCGAAGCAATCGATCTCCAGTTCCCTACCCTGCCGCACATCGTTCACGGGCATTCCGCACCGTGCACACCGAAAACTCTGCAGGCTTTCAATCGGCCCATCGCGATCGCATGCCGCGCAATGGGCGAGCACCGGCACTCGCTCGACGATAAGCGCCGAACCGGCCAGAGGCGTGCCGTCCGTGGCGATGCCGTAGCAGAACTGCAATGACTCTTCGACCACCGCCGCCAGCGCGCCGATGCGCAGCCGCACTTCTTTCACCTCTGCTCCCGGATAGTCCGTCAGGGCCTCGGTGACTGCGTCAACGATGCCCGCAACGATCGAAAGCTCATGCATACCAGGGTGGGATTCCATGCCGCAGGAGATGGTTGTGCGGTCTCCGAGGAGACACGCCAATCAACCGCAGGCAGATGTACCATGGCGAGAGAGGTCGAAACCCGGTGACCGAAACCCTCACGCCCCATTCGCAGGCAGCCTCGCGTCTCGTCTTAAGCCAGCTCGCACCAGGCGCCGTCCAGTCGGAGATCCGCGCCATGACGACGGAGTGCGACCGCATCGGCGGCATCAACCTTGCCCAGGGCGTCTGCGACACTCCCGTCCCCGCGGTGGTAGAAGCTGAGGCCCTGGCCGCGATCAAAGCCGGACATAACATCTACACGCGGCTCGATGGCATTGAGCGGCTGCGCAACGCCATCAGCGCAAAACAGCAGCGCGAGTATGGGCTTAGCTATGACCCCGAGACCGAAGTGCTGGTATCGAGCGGCGCGACAGGTGGCCTGCACGCCGCGGCAATGGCGCTGCTGAACCCCGGCGACGAGGTGCTGCTTTTTGAGCCGTTTTACGGTTACCACGCGGGCACATTGAAGTCGATGCGTGTGAAGCCCGTGCCCGTGCCGCTGGCCGAGCCCGACTGGGCGCTTGACACTGACGCCTTTCTGGCTGCCATCACACCGCGCACCCGCGCCATCCTTCTCAACACGCCCGCTAACCCGAGCGGAAAGGTTTTCAATCGCGCCGAGATCGAGGCCATCGCAGACGCCTGCCGTGAGCACGACCTCTTTCTCTTCACCGATGAGATCTACGAGTACTTCGTCTACGACGGCGCCGAACACATCTGCCCGGCAACGCTCGATGGCATGCGCGAGCGCACCATCGTCCTCTCCGGTTTCAGCAAGACATTCAGCGTGACCGGCTGGCGGCTCGGTTACGCCACGGCCGATGCAAAGTGGATGGGCGCCATGGCCTACTTCCACGATCTGACCTACGTCTGCGCGCCCTCCGCGCTTCAGCACGGAGCTGCGGCGGGGCTTGAACAGTTACCGCCCGAGTTCTACACGCAGCTTGCGCGCGACCACCAGTCGAAACGCGAACGCATTCTGGCGGCGCTGCGCGATGCTGGCATGGAGCCCAGCGTGCCCAGGGGCGCCTACTACGTTCTGGCCAGGGCCACGCGTCTGCCCGGCGCCACAGCAGCTCAAAAGGCGCGGTATCTGCTCGCAGCCACCGGCGTGGCATCCGTCGGCGGGTCGGCATTCTTCAGGCCGGGGCTTGGCGAAGATCTGCTGCGCTTCTGTTTTGCCAAAAAGGACGAAGACTTGGACGAAGCCTGCGCACGGCTGCGAAAACTATAAGTTGCAACGCGGCTGGTGCTTTTGGCGAGTCTCTCCGCGTCCGGCTCAAATGCGCATGAAATCAAGGCTATTCGCGCGCGGCGGAAACATGAAATGTAGTGACAAGCTGGACGCCGACTGTGTTTTCGTTGGGGTAATTCGCGGAGCCGGAGTGCTGATACTCGTAACTCACTTTGATCAGCTCGTGGCGGCTGGCGCGAAATCCACCCGCGGTCTCAACCGATTGCATCTTTCCGGAGGCGTTTGCGCTTGTGAAGCCAGCTCGCATGGCGACATTCCAGCGCGGGCCCAGAACTTGTTTGAACTCGCCGTAGCCCGCCGACTCGCGAAATGCAGGCATTAGCGTGTAGGGCATGAGAAAGCGCTGGAACTCAGCGCGCACGTTTGTGTGGCCACGCGCCCAATCGAGATCGACGCCGGCTGCGCGCGCCGGAAGCGAAGAGGGATTGGCTTCGCCCGGGTAGAAATACTTGTAATCACGCGAGAGGTAGGGACCGTAGTAGGTGGAGGCGCCGACCCGCAGGCCCTGGCGGATTGTGTATCCGCCTCCCCCGGCCCAGTTGCCGTATTGATCTTTCGCGAAGATGCTTCGCGGATTGGCGGGTGACGAGTTGGCAAATTGCAGGCGTCCGTCCCATTTGCCGTGCGACACGTCAACTTGTGCTCCGGCAACGCCGAGTACCGACACCGGCGCGTAATAGTAACCGTAGCCGGCCGGCAGATCGATGAGTGGATTGACGGCGTCATCGTAACGCAACAGAAAAGAGCCGAATGCGGTGGGCATTTCGCCTATGCGGACAAGCACGGAGCTTCTGTTCGAAACGTGCGCGTAGTTGAGGGTTGCCTGCAATACTTCACCCTTGATGCCGTAACCGGTGGTTGAAAAGTCCTGATAAAAGAAAGGGCGCGATGCGGCCTGAAGCGCGCCGGTCACGAACAGGTTCTGGCTGAACTTCACGGTCGGGTAGGCAATGGTGCGAAACCCAGCCGTAGCAACGGAGCCGGACCTTGGTTCCTCGGTCAGCGCATTCGAAGCCATGCCCTGAACGGTAACCGTGGCGCGCAGATCGAAGCCGGAATTCGCTTCCTGCGAATAGCAGAGGAGTGCGCCGGTGAGCGTGAACGCGAGCGAGGCGGCAGTGAAGGCGCAGTTCACTCCAGCACCGCCACCGCGGGTTCCCGCAGGTCCGCGGCCGATTGGACCTGGTTTGCATGCGCGGCAAGAACATCCTGCGGAAGCGCCACGAAGGCTTCGACGATGGCGGGATCGAACTGTACTCCGGCGAAACGGACCAGTTCAGCGACCGCCTGCTGGTGCGTGAGACCGTCGCGATAGGAACGGTGGGTGGTCATCGCATCATAGGCATCGGCGACATGGATGATGCGTGCATCCATCGGGGTTTGTTCGCCGGCCTGCCCGTGGGGATAGCCCGATCCATCCCAATTTTCATGATGCAGCTCAACCGCGGGTAGGAATGGAGCGAAGCCCTGCACTCCTTCGAGAATGCGTCGTCCGATCACTGGATGCTCTTTGACGAGTTCAAACTCCTCACGGGTGAGCTGCCCCGGTTTCTGCAGGACGTTGTCGGATACGCCGATCTTGCCAATGTCATGGAGAAGGGCGCCGATGCGAAGGCGGTCAACGTCGTTGGGAGCGAGGCGCATCGCGGATGCAACGGCGCACGATAACTGGCTGACGCGCCAGCTGTGGCCGGCCGTGTACCGGTCGCGAGCGTCAAGCGCGTTGGCGAGCGAGCCGACAAATTCGAGATAAGCGGCCTCGAGGTTGTCGCTGGAGGCGCGAACGGAAGCCGCGGCGCGGTTATAGAACTCGGCCAGCTCCCTGATTTCCTGGATCGGTGAAGACTGCTCCTTCAGTTCAGACAGGACGCCGGTTTTTACCGCGGTACGAAGGTGAGCCACTACAACCGCAATGGGCTTAACGATGGTGTTGGACGATGCAAGGCTGGCTAGAAAGGCAATTAGAAATGAAAAGACCGATAGCGTGAGAAAAAGACTGTGCAGTCTGGATTGAATTGGCGCCGTGGCTTTATCGACATTTTCCAGGCTGAGCAGAACGTAGCCACCGCCGTAAGATTGCATCGGCAGCGATATCCAGCCTGACCCCTGCATCCGGAGGTCGCACTCCACCTGCTCGGCGCAATGCACCAGTGCTCGCTCAAGCTCATCGAACGGCAACTGCGGAATATTGGATTCGACGACCTTTCCGGCGTGGACGAGCACAACCGGCGTCTTGAGATCGGAGAGGTTGAAGTACTGACCGACAGAGAGAATGCCGATGTTCTCGTCATTCTGATCAATCGGCACGGAAGCGACCTGGAAGGTTCGACCCGCCAGCACACGGAATCCCGCGTCCGAGTGATAGATGAGTCCGATATCGAGGGGCGAAAGCTGCCCGCGGTCGCCGGAACCGGGGCTTGACTCCCGGACAACACCGACGAGCGGAGCACCGTCGGGAGCCGAGACCAGCATGAAATCGAAGCCCATGTGTTCGCCAAGTTCTCGCAGCTGATCTTCAACAGTCCGGCGTGCCGAGGCATTCTGAGGGTCGGAGAGAAGCAGTTGCATGCCCGCTTTCAGGGAGACGTTTTCGCCTGCCACCCGGAGGAAACGGCTGTTCTGCAGGTCGCCCTTGGCATGAATTGTGGCGATGGTGACCTGGCTCTCGCGGAGAGAATTATGGAGACCCTCGCGCACCGTGGACTGCACAAACCGCTGCACCATCCAGAAGCTGCCTGCAAGCAGAACCACGAATGGAACGAAGCAGAGGATGAAGGTGCGTGTCTGGAATCGCGTGGTCACGGCTTACCTACCTTGTCCGCTCTTCGATGGGGATGAAGAAGTCCGCAACAGTGTCGTGCCCGGCCTGAACAACGATCCTGCGGCGAAAGAACCCGGCGGATTTGTGCCAGGCCACAAGGGTGTATTCGCCGTGGGGAACACCGGAGATCTGATATCGGCCTGCGCGATCAGGCTGCGCGTACCACCGATTGGGCGTTACGACAATGGTTGCTTCCATGTTGGGATGCAGATGGCAGTAGACATCGACGATTCCCGGCTTGGGGAAGCGCACCCGGCGTGTTTGACCCCTGTCATAGCTGCCGAGATCGAAGGTCCTGGGGCGCGAGAGAGAAAAAACGTTGTGAAAGATCGGGTCCATGTTGGGAAACGAAACTGTAGACCCCACTGGAACCACGATGAGGTCCGGCAGGAACCGTCGATCAATCTGCTTGATCTGATACGAGTCAGAAGGGGTGACGGTGAGGTCAATGGGCGCCGGAGCGGGGCCTTCAAGGTAGAGGATGACCCGCGAACGCTCGTATGCTATGGGATCCCGCTCCTCATCGGCGCCGAGTTCCACCGTGGTGCCGCGCTGGTAGACCGAAACCGCCGGCGTGACGCTGGGCCGCGTGAGCCGCTTCTTGATCAGAATGGTGCCGGTAATGGTCTCCGCTCTCGCACCAATGGCGAGAATGGTGAAGCAAACCAGGAGATTGAGTCTGTCGAGGCGCATCTATCGAACTCCCCCTGACGCAGGTTCACAACGCATGCACCCATCCGTCGGCACGTCGGGAAAGATCTGCGGATGAGGAGATTCAGCCGTCAGTCTATGTATGTGCGCAGGCGCGGGGATATCCCACTAAGCGGGGAACAGATTACTTTGGTGAGGGCGCAAAGAGCGTTTTTTGAAGGCGTTATGGCGGGAAACCCGAAATTGCTCGCCTGAAGGAACCGGGTGCGCGCGGCTGCGCGAGCTGTAGTTCTGTATCTGTTATCCGCGGGGGCTCCGGCTCAATCCAGAACAGACATGGCAACCGGCTCTGCGAGGCTTGTGGCAGGCACGGCCGGCGCCGGAAATGTGCGGACAATATCTTCCGGCAGATCGACGAATGCCTCGACGATGCGCGCGTCGAATTGCACGCCTGAGTACCGCACCAGCTCTGCGATCGCCTCTTTATGCGTGAAACCGCGGCGATAGGATCGGTGCGTGGTCATCGCATCGTAGGCGTCGGCAACGTGGATGATCCGCGCATCAAATGGAGTTTCTTCTCCCGCCTGCCCGTGGGGATAACCGGAGCCATCCCAGTTTTCGTGATGCAGCTCCACGGCCGCCAGAAACGGCGCAAAGCCCTGCACGCCCTCAAGAATGCGCCGCCCGATGACCGGATGCTGCTTCACGATCTCCAGTTCATCCTCAGTCAGCTGGCCAGGCTTCTGCAGAACCTCATCGGCAATGCCGATCTTGCCGATATCATGCAGCAGCGCGCCAATGCGGAGCCGGTCGACCTCATCCGGAGTGAGGTTCATCGCCGAGGCAACCGCGCATGAGAGCTGGCTGACGCGCCAGCTGTGTCCCGCCGTGTAACGGTCGCGCGCGTCCAATGCATTGGCGAGCGAACCCACAAACTCGAGATAAGCGGCTTCGAGATTCCCCGCAGCCGATTGAACCGAAACCGCGGCGCGGTTATAAAACTCGGCCAACTCCCGAATCTCCAGGACTGAAAACGACCGCTCCTCGAGCGGCGCCAGCACGCCCGTGCCCGCTGCGGCGCGCAGATGCGAGACAATCACGGCGATCGGCTTCACAATCGTATTTGAAGATGCGATGCTGGCCAGCAGTGTGGTCAAAATGCTGAACAAAGCCAGCGTCAGAAACAGACTGTGCAGTCTGGATTGGATCGGCGCCGTCGCCTTGTCGATATTTTCAAAGCTCAGCAGGACGAAGCCGCCGCCATAGGACTGCAGAGGTAAAGCCGTCCAGTTGGAGCCCTGCACCCGCAGATCGCATTCGGCCCGATCGGAACAATGCATCAGCGCCCGCTCAAGCTCGTCAATGGGCACCTTCGGAATATTGGTCTCGACAACCTTTCCGTCATGCACAAGCACAACCGGCGTCTTAAGATCGGCGAGGTTGAAGTAGTTGCCCACGGAAAGAATGGCGACATTCTCGTCCGCCTCCGCAACCGGGATTGAAGCCACCTGAAGGGTGCGCCCGGCAAGCACGCGGAAGCCGGTATCCGTGTGATAGACAATGCTCGTGTCGAGCGGCTCCAGTTCGCCACGGCCATCAGGATTCGATCCGGGGCGGCGGATAACCCCCGCGAGCGCTTCGCCGTCAGGAGCTGAGATCAGCATGAAATCGAATCCCATGCGGTCGCCGAGCACATGGAGCTGATCTTCAACCACATGGCGCAGTGATGCGCTGTAGGGGTCGCCCAGCAACTGCTGCACGGCGTCTTTCAGCGCGGCGCTCTCGCTCGCACTCCTGAGGAATGGGCTGTGCTGCAAATCGCCTTTGGCGTGGATCGTAGCGATTGCCGCCTGGCTCTCACGCAGGGAACTGTGCAGACCGTCGCGCACCGTCGACTGCACCACCCGCTGGATCATCCAGAAGCTGCCTGTCAGCAGCGTCACAAACGGCACAAAACAAAGGAGGAACGTGCGCGTCCGGAATCGTGTCGCCACCCGGTCCTCCCTATTGCGGCAGCTTGCGCCGCCGAGATGAGTCGCACTCCGCAGGCTACGGAAGAGAAACGGCTGTGGAAATACTGCTTAAGCGGCAGCCGATTACTTTGGGAACCAGCGCTTGAGGCCGATTTGGTCATGCTATCACCCGCAAAGCGTCAAAGTGCGGATATTTCTACTTCAATGCCACCCGAATAGCCAGGTTCAGCCCGACCATCAGCACCGACGATCCCGGGATGAGCAGAAGCGCCTTCTTGAGCCGCCGCGGGTCGCCCCCGGCGATCGCTCCAATGATGCTCGAGCTCACGGCAAGCCCTGCCCAGCCGCACGTGATCGCGAAACCGATTGCGGTTCCGCTCATCCTTGGAAAGGCCGTGCCCACAATCGCCAGCGTCGTCGGAAAGACCGGCGCCATTGAAAGCCCGGCAAGGAACACCAGTCCGAATGCGGCAGTGGGATTGTTCGTGCGCAACATGAGGAACGTCGTGATCGCCATCGCAATTGAAGCCGCCAGCGTCACATCGACCGCCGAAACGCGAATCAGGATGGGCGACACCGCGACCCGGCCAATCAGCAGGCCAAGCGCGAACCCCAGCGAAAGAATGTTCAGCGCGCGCGATTCCGGCACGCCCTGCGCGATGAGATGGCGCGGCAGCCAGTTCCACACGCCAACCTCGCACGAGATATAGAGGAAAAGAAAAAGCCCGAGCAGGAAGAGAAGGGGGTGGCCGAAGAGGTCGCCCGCATGGGCGAATGTAAAGGCGGCATTGCCTGAAGGTGCGGGCATCTTCGTCACCGTCTGGATCACCAGCGTCGCGACCGTAAGCCCCGCAACCGTGTAGCAGAGGCGAACCCAGTTCTTCTTGAAAAGGTTTGCCGAGATGAAGGGCGTGGCAAGTCCACCGAGGCCAAAAAAGAGATTCACCAGATTCAGTGCGGTGGCGCGATGTGCTTCGCTCACGCCGCTCACCAGCGCGTTGGCGCCCGTCACAACGATTCCTCCTCCAATGCCGAGCAGAAACATGAGCAGGACGATGTTGCGATAGCCGGCCGAACGCGGCAGCAGGAAGAGCGCGAAGGCAATGCAGGCGAGGCCCAGGATGAGGCCGATTCTGTCTCCCTGCGTGTCGAGCAACGGCCCTACGCCCACCGATGCGATCATCAGGCCCAGCGCCTGCGCGAAGGCAATCGTGCCATTCTGCCCGGGGCTCAGATGGAATCGATCGGAAAGGTCGGGCAGGATCGTGCCCAGCATGGCTGCGATCATTCCGTAGACAAAGATCGCGAGGATAGCGGCAAAAATCAGCACAGGCTCGATGTCCTTTCGAATACGTTAGGCAAGCATACGGCATCAAGGCAATGAGGCCATTGCAAAATCAGCGACGCGCGCTTACCGCTCGTGTACCATGGCGTCTACTAAGAAACAAGCGCCACAGAAAAACGGAGATGGCGCGAAGCACTCCCTCCTTTTGTTCGTCCCGGCAAAGCAGACGTGGAATCGGAGTTACTCATGCGCGACCTGTGGAATGACGTTAAACATGCTTTGCACCTCTTCATCAAAAGCCCTGGCTTTACCATCGCCGCCGTTTCCGCACTGGCGCTCGGCATTGGCGCCAACACAGCCATCTTCACCGTCGTGAACGCGGTGCTGCTCAAGCCGCTCAGCTATCCCGATGCTGACCGCATTGTGGAGTTTCTGCTGACCTCGCCGGATGGCAACGATGCCATCGCATCGATCCCCAAGTTTCAGAACTGGCAGCGGCAGACGAGCGTGTTCAAGGATGTGGCGGCCTACGATTTTTCCGGACCGGGCTTCAACATCACCGACGACCGCCCTGAACAGGTGCACGGCATTCATGTATCGGAGAGCTACTTCCGCGTCTTTGGCGCGCCGGTCTTGCTCGGCCGCACGTTCACGGCCCAGGAAGACTCGCCCAACGGCGGCAGGGTTGTGGTGCTCAGTTATGGCCTGTGGCAGCGCAAATTCGGCGGCAATCCCAAGGTGATTGGCGCTTCTCTTTCACTCGGTCGTGAGCCCTACACCATCATCGGCGTGTTGGGGAAGGAATTTCGCACCGATCCGGAAGCGGAGTTGTGGGTGCCGTTTCAGTTCCAGCCGAACAGCACCAACCAGGGGCACTTCTTCAAGGCTGCGGCGATGCTCAAACCGGGCGTGACAGTGCAGCAGGCCAATGCGCAGATGAAGCTCGCCTTTGCGCAGTTTCGGCGCCAATTTCCCGAAGCCGTGGGCCCGCACGAGGGATTCGCCGTAGAGCCGCTGCGCGATTCGATTGTGAGCGATGTGCGCTCGTCGCTGCTCGTTCTGCTGGGCGCAGTCGGC
>JBATYG010000537.1:0-6650 GCA_049673945.1 Occallatibacter sp. | reverse complement strand
GTAAAGTACGACGAAATTACCTATATGGAGATCCTCCGCCAGGGGCTCAAGGTCATGGACCTCACGGCGGTCAGCCTGTGCAAGGACAACAACCTTCCCATGATCATCTTCAACATGAATCAGCCGGGAAACATCCGGCGCGTGGTGCAGGGCGAACGGGTGGGCTCCCTGGTGACCGCCTGATTTCTGTGATCAGCCAAGTGATTTCAGTCGATTTGCGCCCGGGTAACGCTTCGGCGCCGTTTAATGTCGCCAGTCGAAACCTGGGAGCCGTCAATAAGTAAGTGGAGATCCGCAAGCCAGCACCGCTGAAGGCACTCACCGGCTTGCGCTGCTTCGCGGCCATCAACATCGTCCTTTTCCATTTTTCAAACCCGAAATGGTTTGGCCTGCTCGCGCCTGTCATCAACGCAGGCTACGTTTCGGTCAGCTATTTCATCCTGCTCTCGGGCTTCGTCATGGCCTATAACTACTCGGCGCGCGCCCGGGACGGCCAGTTGGATGTGACGCGCTATTACAAGGCCCGCTTCACCCGCCTTTATCCCATCTATCTGCTAAGCCTGCTGCTGGCTTGGCGCATGATTCCGCTCGAGCGGAGCACCCACTCGACCGGCATGTTCTGGACGGGAATGGTGCTGACGCCGCTGCTCTTGCAGGGCTGGGTTCCGGTGCTCGCGACCTTCCTGAACACGCCCGCCTGGACCATGTCCGCCGAGTCCTTCTTCTACCTGCTCTTTCCTCGCATGGCGCGCTGGAAGAAGCCCGAACGCATCCGCAATCAGGTGGGCAAGCTGGGACTGGTCTGGCTGCTGGGGCTGATTCCCGGCACGCTTTACATGATCTTCTCCCCGGATGGGATTCCTCACCCGGACCGCTGGAGCTATGGACCGTGGCTGCAGGCATTGAAGTACACGCCGATTCCACACCTCGCCAGCTTCGTCTTTGGGCTGCTGCTGGCCGACGTGGACGCCATGCTACCCCGCCGCGGGAGCCTGCGGCTCTTCCTCGCCGTCTTCGGCTTCGCAGCCGTCTTCGGCCTGCTTTCGCTCGGTTCCGCCCTGCCCTATCCGCTGATGCACGATGGCCTGCTCATGCCTCTCTTTGGCTGCCTCATCATCGGGCTGGCAGGCGAAAACCTGCTCGCCCACATCGTCGGCGCAAGTCCGCTGGTCTTTGTGGGCGAGGCCAGCTACTGCCTCTATCTGCTTCACTTCAACATGTGGAACCTGATCCACGACACGCATGTTCTCGATCGCCTGCATCTGAGCCGCTTTGACCCGTGGATCAGCTACGTTCTGCTCGTACTGATGGCGCTGCTCGCCCTCCACTTCATCGAGAAGCCCACGCAGCGCTACCTCCGCAAGTGGATGAACGCATGAGCGCAAAATAAGAGAGCCCAGCCGACTGGCTGGGCTTTCCTGCTGCGGGATAGAGCCGTCGCTACGGGGTGACCGACTGCGAAGAGTGGTTGCCGTGCGGCACGATCACCAGGGCGGTGGGCTGATGATCCGAAGGATACGGAGTCGCCTGCGTCGGGGTCAGCGTTCCCGCATTCGGGTCGAGCCGGAAGCCCGAGATCGAGTCGCCAAGAAAGTTAGCGGTGAAGACGAAACGTCCCAGCGCCGGATCGACAGCGATCGAAACCGGTTGTGTATCCGTCGAGTTCGTCGCGCTTCCTGTCGCATTGATCGCGGAAGAGGGCGTGCCGGTTGCCAGGTCGATTAGGTAGGCCGACACCGACGAGTCCAGCGAGTTGGCGACGTAAAGGTACTTGCCACGGGGATCAATCGCGACTGACTGCGGCTGGTTGCCGGTCTTGAATGGGCCGTTGATCAGGAAATTAAGCACGTTGCTGGACTGGATCGAATAGCCGATCAACTGGTTCGACGCAAAGTCGGTCACGTACACAAAGCGGTCTGTCGGGTCAGAAACCAGCGCGCTCGGTTTGACGCCGGCCTGATACGGGCTTCCGGAAGAGGGCGTCAGGCCTCCGCTCGAATCGACGCCAAAGCCAAAGATCCAGCCTGGATGCGCCGTGCTCGTCGTGGTGCCGCCGGGATTATAGGCCGACTGATCATAGAGGGTCGCATAGACAGCGTTGCCGTTGGCCAGGGCCGTCACTCCGGTCGGAACCACTAAATCAGTCTCATAGCCAGGAATCTGCAGGCTTAGCTGGGCAGTCACGCTGCCGATTGCGCCCGAAGAAAGGGCATATTCTGTCAGCGTCGCCGACGAGGTGCCCGAGACCACAAAGAGCGCTGTTCCGGTTGCGTTGACCGCGAGAGAAACCGGCGGATTGTTCAGCGTGACCGTGTCTTTCGCCGTCAGCACGCCATTGGGAGCGATGCTGAAGTGCACCACCGTGTTATCGCCGGCATGAGCTACGTAGAGGTTTAAGTAACCCGGTGAAACCGCCATGGCCACGGGGGTGACGCCGCCCGACAATACCGTAGGAGCTCCCTTGCGCAGCGCGCCCGACTGCGAATCCACCGCATAGGTGTCGATCTGTCCATCCGGACTGTTCGCGGTTGGGGCAGCGGTCGCCAGAAAGACATAGTCGATCGTAACGAGCTGGCAGGCGGTCAAAAGGGTGGCCACGAGAAGGCCGATTCCAGAGACCAGAACGAGCTGGCTCAATTTGTAGAACTTCATGCGCTTCCTTCGTCGAGGGCCGTCCAAATTGAGCCCAGGAATTACTTTGTTTCTGTTTCCCCGTATTGATTGTAAAAGCCCGCTACGGGGTTCTGCTAAACCTTCAGATCCATCCCGGCTGTTACCGGGAAACCTTATGCGGAATCGCGGCAACTGCCGTGGGGTTTGCGTTTGACGGATAGGGCGAGAACTGCGAGTTGAGTAGTGTGCCGCTGGTCGCGCTAATCTGGAAGCCCGAAACCGTGTTGCCCAGGAAGTTCGCGGTATACAGATACTGGTTGAGTGAGGGATCGATGCCGATGGCAAGGGGCTGAGTTCCGGTCGAATACGTCCCGATTGCATTCACGGTGCCGCCCGATGTTGAGTATCCGGTCAGTGATGAATCCACTGAGTTAGCCACGTACACGAAGCTGCCAGTCGCGTCCACGACCACCGCGGACGGGGCATTGCCCGTGGCAAAGGGGCTACCGGCAATCGGTGTCAAAAGGCCGCCGCTTGCCGAGTAGACCAGCAGGGTGTTGCTGGTGGTGTCGGTCACATAGATTGTTCCGCCGTCCGGGCTGCTTGCAATGGCGGACGGCTGCACTCCGGCGGCAAAGGGAACACCGCCATTCAGCGCAGTGAGCGTGCCGTCGCCGTTCACGGCAAATCCAAAGACATAGCCCACAGAGGGCGATACCGACGTATCGTAGGCCGTCACGTAAACGAATGCTCCCGACGCCGCCGAGGCAACAGCGGTCGGCATGATCACGTGAGAAGGGGCAGAAGCCAGCGCAATGGGCCAGTATTGCGCGCTGGCACTCGAGTTTGTCGCCGGTGTTCCAAGGGCATTACCAGCGCCAATGGGAAAGACTGCCACCGAGCCCGAACAGGGCGCCGCCGGAGAGCAAACCGGCAAAGGCTGGTAGGTATCCGCCACCACGAGAAATTTGCCGGCTACCGACACCGAGATCGGGAAGATTCCGGGCGTGTTCACCGTCGCCTGCGGATAGAGCTTCCCATCCGTTCCAATCACAAACTGGACGATCGTGTTGTCATCGCGATTCACGATATAGAGATTTGTGTTGTCGGGTGAAGGGACTTCGGCAACGGGGTTGCGTCCGCCGGAAGGGAACGGCGAGGCCGGGATCGTGCGCATTTTCCCCGAGTCGGCGTTGATCTCAAAAACGTCTACTTCACCGTAGCTGTTAGGCCCGGCGGCCTTGGAACTCGTCACGAAAACAAAATCGGTGGTGAGAGTGCCGCAGGCGGTTAGAAGGCCGCCCACCAGCAGGCTGGCCGCTGACACCAGCACCAGCTGGCTCGATCTGTTGAACGTCATGCGCATCTTTCATCGGAGGACCGGCACTGCGGTCCCAAAAATTCCTGGTTTGTAAATCGAATCACGGGCAAGCCACGCATTGACCGCATTCGCGATTCGGCGGCATCTCTCGGAGAACGCGAACTTCGTGACGATCCTGGAACCGAAGCGGCCCGCCAGCCGGCTCCAGTTCCAGGTGAGTACAAGCTTGGTTAGCTGGTGCGTCCAGTTGCTACGCACCATGTGGCAGGCCCATCCAACGGGTAAGCCTTATTGGCCGAACCGGGCAGCGTTCTGAGAACCCCCGAGTTCTGGTCGATGGAACTGCCGGTCACCGTCGAGTCGTTGTAATTGGCCGTGTAGATGAACTGGCTCGATGGGTCTTCCAGCAAGCAGGAAGGACCGCTGCCTGAACCGAATGGGCTGCCGGGAATCTCGGTCATCGTGCGGGAGGTGGTGTCGAGAACGTAGCCGCTGATGCCGCTGCCCTGACTTCCCGAGGTGGTGTCGTTATTGCCGTAGTTGGCGACGTAGACCCACTTGCCTTTGCTCTCCGCAATGAGATAGCGCGGGTTCGCAAGGGACGAGGAAATCGGAACCGCTCCGTTGAGAGCCGCCTGCAGTGAGCCGCCGCTGCCAACCGTATACGGGAAGACCCAGCTGGCAGCCGTCGTTGGGGAGGCGCCCGTCGGCGTGAGGGTCAGCGTTTCGTTGTCGAGAACGTAAATGAAACCGGCAGCGTTGACGATCGCGGTTGCGTTGTTGACATTGAGGGGCTGCGAACTGTTCTGGCTGATCGTGAGCTGCCCGTTTGCCGGGTTATACGTGTACGGAAACACCGTGTCGCCCGCATCCGGAGTCCCGCTCATGGTGAGCACATAGCTCGACGAGTTGACGAAGTCGATGGGGTTGGCCGGTACCGGGAAGTAGGTGAGGGGCGAGCCACTCGCGGCGGTCACCTGGGAGTTGAGAACCTTCGTCAGGCGGCCGGTGTTCGGATCGATCTTGAAGGCTGAGATGTCGCCACAGGTCTTCACTCCGGCGCCCAGCGCCAGTGTGCACGCGTTGGTGGCCGGGTTGTAGCTGGCAGCGTAGTTGTCCGGAGCATCGTGATCCAGCACATAAAGAAAGCTGCCGGTCGTGTCGGAGAACATCCGCATGGGGTTGAAGCCCTCCGAAAAGGACGCCTGGCCCTGAGTGGCGAGCACGCCGTTGCCGCCGATCGAGAACTGGGTGATATTGCCACCCGAACAGGGATCCTCGGTTGTGCACGGGCCGCCGGAAGCGTTCTTGCCGGCATTGAGGACATAAATAAATCGGCCACCGCTGAGAAGCACCACGCGAACCGGGTTCGATCCGCCCGAAGCAATCGGAATACCCGCGATCGGTGTCAGTTTGCCTTTGTTGTGATCGATCTTGAATCCGGAAACGATCCCGTTATCGCCAGTTGCCGCCGTATGAGTTCCAACCACATACAGATACCCGACCGAGTAGCTTTGCACGCAAGACGCGATGCCAAGGATGATGCCTGCAGACAGGACGCTCATCAGAAAGGTCTTGCCGAATTTCGTAAACCTCATGCGATTCCTTCATCCTGGTTCGGCGTGCGCCGCCAAGTTTTGCTAATTCCACAGCAGAGCTGGGTTGGGATGGGTCCCTGATGCATTGTAAAAGGCGAAGGCAGGTTGTGCCTAGTTTGACTGCCGCCTCTGCTGAACCTCGTCGGAAATCCTGTCGCCCGAAAGAAAATTGAGCGCCTGAAGGGAGATGCGCCCGAAGGTCAATGGCAGGCTGCTGTGCATTCCGAACTTGTTGACCCTTTGACTCATACGCGCACGGAACGTCAACCTTTCAGGCGGAAAATCGTCCTCGGCCCGAGCGCTCGTTGGCAGAGGTCTTTGAGCGCCCGAAACGGGTGCTGGGGCGGCACCCGTTCGCGCGCCTCGGGCGGCATTTCCCAGCAAAACTCGGGCCCTCTGGCACGTCCCCGGTCCCTACCAGACCCGGCAGGAGTTCTCCGGGTACATCGGCTGGCCCTTGGTGCAGCCAAAGGCCTTGCCAAACTCGTCGAAGTTGCGTACCGTCCCGTTCACGCGCCAGCGGCCCGGCGAATGCGGATCGATGAGTGCTCGACGCCTGCCCTCTTGGTCGGTCTGGTTCTGGCACCACACCTGCGCAAATCCCAGGAAGTAGCGCTGCGCCTCGGTATAGCCGTCGATCTTCTCGTCGATCGACTTACCCTCGTCCGCCAGCGCATCCAGCAGAGCCTGGTAAGCGATGCGAAGGCCGCCGTTGTCCGCCGTATTCTCACCCAGCGTGAGGCGGCCGTTCAGCATCTGCTCCGGCAGTTTTCCATCCGCTGGAGCGGCTTCAAAACCGCTGTACTCATCGGCAATGCAATCGGTGCGCTTAGTGAACTCCTCGCGATCCTTCTCGGTTTGCCATTCCCGCACATTACCCTTGCCGTCGTACTTTGACCCCTGATCGTCGAAGCCGTGCGTCATCTCGTGGCCAATCACCACACCGATGCCGCCGAAGTTCACTGCGGGATCAATCTTGAAGTCGAAAAACGGCGGCTGCAGGATTCCGGCAGGGAAGTTGATGTCGTTGAGAGATGGGGCGTAGTAGGCATTCACCGTGGGCGGAGTCATGCCCCACTCCTTCTCGTCCACGGGCTTGCCCAGATGACCCAGCTCCC
>JBATYG010000536.1:0-3516 GCA_049673945.1 Occallatibacter sp. | reverse complement strand
CAGGATTTGGCGCATACACCGTGAAGGGCTTTACGGTGCAGCTGAACAGCACCGGGACGGCTCATTTGACCCTTCCTGTGGCGTCGGCTTCAACCAGCGGTGAGGTATCGGCGGACGCGAGCGCTCTGATCGACACGACAACGACCCAGTTGCAGACGACGTTCTCCTCGGAAGAGCTGAAGATGCTTCCCTCGGCGGGTTCCGGACTTGGTGTCCTGAACCTGTCGCTGCTTGTGCCGGGCGTAGCGTCGAGCGGCGCCGTCGGAGCAGGTCAGGGCGTTACTGTTGCCGGCATGCGTCCGCGCAATGACAATTACACGGTTGAAGGGATCGACAACAACAATAAGTCGGTCACGGGTCCTCTCATTTACATCCCGAACGATGCGGCGGGTGAGTTCACGGCAATCGTGACCCAGTTTTCGCCGGAGTTCGGTCACTCAAACGGCGGTAGTTTCAATACCACGGTTCGCAGCGGCACCAACAAGATTCACGGAACGGTTTATGAGTACTTCCAGAACCGGAACCTGAATGCGGAAAACGCGATTGAAGGCGGCAAGGTTCCGAACCCACGGTATGACCAGAACCGTTACGGCGCGCAAGTGGGCGGTCCGATCAAGAAGGACAAGATGTTCTATTTCGCCAACTACGAGCGGGATACCGTGGGACAAAGCGGTCAGTACTACGTCTGCACCCCCACTGCCGCAGGTATCACTGCGCTGCAGGATCCTTCACTTAACTTTAGCTCCACCAATCTCGGGGAATTCACGAAGTATGTTCCGGTGGCGCCTTCGCAAGTTACTGGAGGTGATAGTGGTAACGACCATGCCTGCTTCAACCAGACGGATGGCGGGCAGTTCCTGTCGGCATACAGCGATACGAAGCTGAATCCGAATGGCACCAGCTACAACCCAAGTACCCCGGTTTACGGCACATTGAACGAGACGGAAATACCTCTGGGCAACGTGCTGATCGAAGCGCCGAACTACTCGAACTTCTGGGCGCTGACGACGAGCCTGGACTGGGCGATTTCGCCGAAGGACAGCTTCCGCGGGCGGTACATCTACAACACGCAGCAGGGCATCGATACGGCCGCGGGCCTGCCGGCTTTTTATCAGCCGATTCCGTATAAATTCCACTTGCTCGCATTGAGCGAGTTCCACAACTTTACGCCGAATCTGATCAATGAAGCCCGTATCGGCTACAACCGGGATTTCAACGACACACCCTCGGGCAACTTCAGCTTCCCTGGCCTGGATTCGTTCCCGACCACCTACATGTATGATTCCGGTTTCCTGTCGATCGGCCCGGACGGCAATGCGCCGCAGTCAACGGTGCAGAACATGTACCAGTTCACGGACAATATCAGCTGGGTGAAGGGCAGGCATACTCTGAAGTTCGGGTTTGACGGCCGCAAGTTCATCTCGCCGCAGAGCTTTACGCAGCGCGTGCGCGGCGACTACGAGTGGAATTATCTGACGGAGTATCTGCACGACGTTGCCCCGACGGCGTTCGGCGAACGCTCAACGGGCAACTTCTTCTATTACGGCGATCAGACGTCATTCTATGGCTATGTGAATGACATTTATCGCATAACGGAGAAAGTGACATTGAACGCAGGCCTGCGCTACGAGTTCACCGCGGTTCCCGTGGGTGAGCGGTCGCAGACGCTGAATGCGGCGGCGAGCGTACCTGGATTGATCAACTTCGGAGAGCCGCAGCCGCAGAAAAAGAACTTCTATCCGCGCCTTGGGATTAACTTCGCTCCTGATCCGAACACGTCGATTCGCGCCGGATTCGGTATGGGGGGTGACGTTCTTTTCGACAACCTCGGCATCCTGTCGTTCCCGCCGCAGTATTCTTCGACGAACGACGTAGGTTCCGGGTCGGTCTGCACCGGCGCAACGGTGCCTGGGACTTGCCCTAATCCGGGCGACCCGAATTTCCTGGCGAATGGTGGCTTGCCACACGGGACGGGCGCGCTAGCGACCTTCCCCTCGATCGCTGATCAGCAGGCAGCCACCTCAGCCTTTGTTCCGAACCAGACATTGCCGTATGCCGAGAACTGGTCGCTCGGGGTGCAGCATGTCTTCGCGAAGAACTACACGGCAGAGATCCGCTACGTGGGAACCCACGGCGTTCATCTTCCGACGCAGATTCAACTGAACGTGGCGCCGAGGACTACGGCTGAGAACCAACTGCAGACCTATCTGACGGCACCGGCGATCGGGGTGCTGGAAGGACTGAGCAATAACCTGCAGGCGATCCAGTCTGAATCGATCATCTTGCCTGCATACAACACCCCCACAGCCAACTTCACGAGTAAGATCACCTCCTACCAGCCTGCTTCGGGCTCGAACTACAACGGCATGGCGGCGAGCCTGCAGCGTCAGTTCCAGCACGGGCTGCTGCTGAACTTCGCCTACACCTACAGCAAGGCGATGGACGATGCAACGGCCGAGGTGTTCTCGACTGTGCTGACGCCACGCCGCCCGCAGAACTCCCAGGACGTGTCTGCCGACTACAGCCGTTCCGCACTTGATCACACCCACAGGGTCTCGCTTGTGGCGATTTACAACCTGCCCTTCTTCCAGACCGGAAACTGGTTGATGAAGAACATCGTTGGCAACTGGGAATTTGCACCGGTTTACACCTATGAGTCTCCGGAATACTTCACGGTGCTCTCGGGTTTGAACTCGAACCAGAATGGTGATTCACCGCAGATCGACCGCACCATTCTCAACACGAAGGGCGTGAAGCACACGGGCACTGGCGTAACAGCCTATGCCAACCCCAACCTGCCGTGCCCTGCCGGGACCACAGCCACCGATCCCAACGGATCGCTATTGTGCGCCGCTAACACAGTTGCTTACGTGGCGAACAACCCAGATGCGGAATACATTGTTGCCGGAGCAGGCACACTGCCGACGGCACAGCGCAATACGGAGCCGATCAACCCGATCAACAACTTTGATATAACGGCGGTCAAGCGGTTTGGTCTCGGTGAAGCTCGCTCGCTCGAATTCGGAATCGGCGCCTTCAACGTGCTGAACCACGCGCAGTATCTGCCAGGAACGGTGAACAACATCAACTCTCCCGGCTATACCGATCAGAGCCTGTTCCAGACTGCATCGAACGCCGAGTTCAATCAGCCGGGTAACTTCTTCGCGGCGAATGCCCGTACGGCACAACTGACGCTGAAGTTCAACTTCTAACCCCTAACCGAAGCAAACCAACAAAGGGCACCCCGCGGGGTGCCCTTTGTGCTGACCTGAGGAATTGAGATCAGCGGATGCAGGGGATGGGCCGGTGGCCGCTTTTTTGCAAAGCCTATATCAGGCTTTTTTGCGGGGCGAAGACTTTTTGGCAGCGGCCTTCTTTACGACGGTCCTTTTCGCGGCCGGCTTGGACTTAGCCGGAGCAGACTTTGCGGTGGCTTTCTTTGTAGCAGATTTCGCCGGAGGCTTTGCAGGTTTGCTGCGTGCGGCGCGGGTTTTGGCGGCGAGCGCGATTTTGAGC
>JBATYG010000535.1:0-4467 GCA_049673945.1 Occallatibacter sp. | reverse complement strand
GGGGTCCAGGATGGCGCGAAAGCCTCAGCATGCTGGCACAGTTCGGGCGATCGATCTTCGATGCGCTGGTGGCGCTCGATCTTGCCGTGCATGGGAGCCACCTCGACATGTATGCGCAGCAGCTCGAACCCGCACTGGGCGAGCTCGTCACGGATATCCAGAGCGGGTTCCACTACCTGGCGGCGTGCATTCAGCACTGGCATTTTGAGCGGGCGCCAGCGAGGATCAATCTCGAAGAAGCCATTGCGAAGCTTGAAACTCGGATGGACTCGGTGCGGCCCACGGGCCATGACTTTTCGCAGGCCGAGATTCTGCGCGCCTATGCGGTGCAGCTCCATTTGAAGCAGATCGCCCGCCTGCTGCGCGCCGCGTGCGTGGAGACAAACGAGACGATCAGCGACGCGCGCAAATAGCTGGCGCCGAATCAGGCAAAGAACTTGTGGAGGACTGCGACGCAGTCCTCAATCTCCTTCACAGTGATCGCATATCCGAAACGCAAATGCCCTTCCCCCTGCGCGCCGAAGACCGACCCGGGGATGGTTGCGATGTGAGCCTTCTCGAGCAGGATCTGCGCGGCGGTGCGGCTGTTCTTGTGGATTTTTTCTACGTTGGGAAATGCGTAGAAGGCGCCGGCGGGCGGATCGCAGTGCAGCCCGACCTCATTCAGTGCGTCGACTAGAAGATCTCGCCGTTTGCGATACTGCTCGAGGTAAGCAGCGATCTGGCTCTCGGGCGTGGCAAGGGCATGGATCATTGCATGCTGCACCGGCGTAGTGACGCCGTTGGTTGAGTAAAGAACAATCTTGCGAATCGCCGTCATGAAAGGCTCCGGCGCGACCGCGTAGCCGGCGCGCCAGCCCGTCATGGCGTAGGTCTTCGAGAACGTGAAGCAAGTGATGGTGCGCTCGCGCATTCGTGGCAGCGAAGCAATTGAGAAATGCTCTCCCTCGTAGACGAGGTCTTCATACGCCTCATCCGCAATCACGATCAAATCGCGCTCGACCGCGAAGGCCGCGACCTCTTCTGCCTCTTCGCGGGTGAAGACGAGGCCGCTGGGATTCTGCGGTGTGTTGTAGTAGATGGCGCGGGTCCTGGGCGTGGAAAACTGCTCGAGCGTTTTGCGGATTCCATTGCGCCTCGCCGTGATGGTGGGCACGAGCAGAGGCCGCGCCTGGGTGCCGGTAACAAGATCGCGGATGGGTGTCCAGTATGGCGAGAAGACCAATGCATCATCACCGGGATCGAGCACGCCCTGAAACGCCGCGTAGAGGGCCTGTGAGCCGCCAACTGTAACGATCACTTCCTCGGGAGTCACCTGAATTTTGTTTTTCCTCGCCAGCTTTTCAACCAGCGCTTTGCGCAGCGGAAGCAAACCGGAGGAGGGCGCATAATGAGTTTGATTTTCGACCAGCGCCTTGATCGCCGCAAATTTGATCTCTTCCGGCGTTTCAAAATAGGGTTCGCCGCCGTGCAGGGCGTGCACCTGGAGGCCTTCGGCGCGCATGCCCATCACCTTGTCGCGAATCTGCACAACGTCAGAGAAGCCAACTTCATCCAGTCGCCGGGCCAGCCTGATTCCAGTCTTTCGCGTCGTCATGCTTCGGTTCCCCTTCGCGCAAGTATGAAAGCGGTTGTGCGTTCAGGATACCTGACGCGACCGCAGGCCCTGACAGACGATGAATTCAGATCGAGAGCATCTCAGTGTAGACGGCCATGCCTACGACCGCGTCGGCGCCGAGCGCATCAAGCGCATCGATCTCCTGCTGACTTCGGATGCCACCGGCGACAACGAGCTCACGCTGCGTGAGGCGGCGCAGGCGGGCAGCCGTCTCAAGGGGAAAGCCCTGCATCAGGCCCTCGCCATCGACGTGCGTGTAGAGAAAGGCCGCGACGTACGGCTCAAGCTGGGGAATCGCTTCATCGGGCGTGAGCTCGACCTGCGCCTTCCAGCCTTTCACGGCGATGCGGCCATTCTTTGTGTCGATTCCGGCGACGATATGCTCGACGGGCACACTGGCCCCGATGGCGGAAGCAAATTTCGCATCCACTCTTCCGTCACTCGTAAAGAGCGCCGAGCCCACGATGACACGCTTGGCGCCCGCATCGAGAACCTGACGCGCGCGGTCGATGGAGCGGACGCCGCCGCCCATCTGGCAGGGCAGGCGTTGCGCGATCTTCGCCACGAGTGCGGAGTTATCGCCCTGGCGCATGGCCGCATCGAGGTCGATGAGTTGCACGAGCGGAAACCGTGAGAACTTCTCAATCCAGTACTCAAAGTCATCGAAGGCGAGGCGCAGCTTTTCTCCCTGAACCAACTGGACGATGCGCCCGCCCATGAGATCAATTGAAGGGATCAGCATGGCAACCTCACCGGAACACCTGCTTTGGCCAGCTCCTGCTTGAGCGAGCGGGCGCTTGATATCCCGAAGTGAAAGATGCTGGCCGCAAGAGCTGCATCGGCCTTTCCTTCTTCAAAGACGCGCGCGAAGTGTTTAACCGCTCCAGCGCCGCCAGAGGCAATGACAGGAATATTGACCACATCACTCACGGCGGCGGTGAGCTCGCAGTCGAAGCCCGCGCGGGTTCCATCGGCGTCCATCGAGGTCAGCAGGATTTCGCCTGCGCCTCTCAGCTCTGCCTCGCGCGCCCATTCAACGAGGCGTCTGCCTGAAAGCTTTCGCCCGCCCTGCACGAAGACCTGCGCACCCTGCACCGGGTCCTCAACATCGGGATCGCGGCGAGCGTCAATGGCAACAACAACAGCCTGTGCACCGAAGGTGCGGCCGATCGCACCGATGAGCGTGGGATCGGCAAGCGCAGCCGAGTTGATGCTGACCTTATCAGCGCCGGCTTCAAAAACTTCTTCTGCATCGCGCGCGCTGCGTATGCCGCCGCCAACCGCAAACGGAATGAAGAGCTCGCGTGCGGCGCGCCGAACCGTGTCGAGCAGGGTCTGACGGCCTTCGTGCGTAGCAGTGATATCCAGCATCACGATCTCGTCAGCGCCCTCGCGCGCATGGCGTGCGGCGAGTTCGGCGGGATCGCCCGCGTCAACAATATCCACAAACTGTACGCCTTTGACGACTCGGCCATCGCGTACGTCGAGGCAGGCGATAATGCGCTTGGTCAGCATGCGGCCCCTTTCGGCGTCCACTCAAGAAAGTTGCGCAAAATGCGCAGACCGGTCGGCCCGGACTTTTCCGGATGAAATTGCACTCCCATCACGTTGCCGCGCTCGACGGCTGCCGCGAAGGGCTCGATATACCGCGCAACGGCCACGGTGTCTTCTGTAACCGGCGCTCTGTAGGCGTGGGTGAAATATGCATATTCTCCGGATGCTACAGCGTGCAGTAATGCCGAACTGGGGCGGGTATCGAGCGAATTCCACCCGACGTGCGGAATCTTCTCTTTGCCCTCAGGAAAGCGGGTGCAGGAGTCGCCAAATTCGCCGAGGCCCGGTTGTTGCGGCGCCTCCGTTGATCCGGCATAGAGCCACTGCATGCCAACGCAGATGCCGAGAAAGGGCACTCCGCGCGCGATGGCCTCTCGAATCGCCGGCGTCAGCCCGGTTGCATCGAGACGCCGCGTCGCCGAGAAATGACCGACGCCGGGCAGCACGATGCGTTCAGCCGACGCGATCGGTCCGGGCTGGTCAGTAACTTCGGCTTCGGCGCCGAGATGGTGCAGTGCCTTCAACACCGAGGTGAGATTGCCCGCCTTGTAGTCAATCACCTTGACGCGCATCAGAGGAGTCCTTTGGTAGAAGGCAGCATCTCGCCCAGTTGCTTGTCGCGCGAACAGGCGACGCGCAGGGCCCGGGCAAATGCCTTGAAGATTGCCTCAATCTTGTGATGATTTGACCGGCCATACATCGTCTTGACGTGGACGTTGGCGCGTGCACCACGGGCAAAGCCCTCGAAGAAATCCGTGACCAGCTCTGCTTGCAGGTCTCCGACAAGGCGGGTGCGAACCTTGGTATCGACGGCGAAGGCTGCGCGGCCGCTCAGATCGACTGCGGCGATAGCGAGCGTTTCATCCATAGGCATCACAAAGTACCCGGCGCGCAGGATTCCCTTCTTGTCGCCGAGCGCCTTGCTGAAAGCCTCCCCCAGCGCTATGCCGACGTCTTCAACGGTGTGGTGCTGATCGACGTCGAGATCGCCGTCGCATTTGAGTTCAAGATCGAAGGCGCCGTGGCGGCTGAAGAGCTCAAGCATATGATCGAAGAAGCGAATCCCTGTTGCGACCTTGTAACGGCCCTGGCCCTCGAGGGTGAGGCTGATCGCGATGCGCGTCTCGGTAGTGTTGCGCTCAAAGGATGCGGCCCGCTTATCACGACCTGAACGCCTGCCATCTCGCACTGAAGTCTTTCTCATTGAAGCTCGCTTTCTGTTTGCAATGCGGCAAGCGCCTGGTGCAGCGCCGCGATTGCCTGCCGCATCTGCTCCTGTGTCCCGATGGTGATGC
>JBATYG010000534.1:0-2785 GCA_049673945.1 Occallatibacter sp. | reverse complement strand
ACCTGGCATGCGCCGTCCCCGACCATTACACATCCGGCGAACTACGAAGAGAGTGTGCCGAGAAAGCTTACCGATGCGGAGTGGGCCGACCTGCTCACACCCGGCACTTCCATCTACACGCGGTGGGCCGAGCAGGTGGACGAGATCGCAGCGTGGCTACAGCAACTCGCGGCGGCGCAGGTTCCGGTGCTGTTCCGACCGTACCATGAGATTAATGCGCGGTGGTTCTGGTGGAACGGTCGCGCGGGCGAGCGCGGATCGCCAGCGCTCTACCGGCAGCTCTTCGAGCGCTTCGTGCATGGGCATCGCCTCAACAATCTCGTGTGGGTGTGGAATGTGAATGCACCCAGCGCTTATGCCGGGTCGATCGCACGGTACTACCCTGGCCAGGATTGCGTTGACATTCTCACGATCGATAACTACGGCAAGTTTCGCCGCCGGTACTACGACGATATGCTCGCGCTCGCTGGCTCCAAGCCAGTCGCGCTTGCTGAAGTGGGCGTGCTGCCGGCGCTTGAGGTGCTGGTGAAGCAGCCGCGCTGGGCCTACTTCATGATCTGGCGCGGCTTTGAGGAGACGAACTCGCCTGACCGGTTGCGCGCCATCTTCCATGCGCCGAATGTGCTGAGCCGCGATGACTCACGCTTAGCCGCGTTGGATCCCGCGACGCTGGATCCAGTGTCGCTGCGGGGCGAGAGAGTGTGAGTCAGCGTCCGACAACAATCGCCGGCTCTTCGCCGCGTGTATCGGCCTCGTTGATCTCGGTGACGATGGAGCGGCTTTCGCCCGGCATCAGAGCGATGTAGTTGTCTGAATAAATTGCCGGAAGAATGCGATCGCCACTCCGCTGGCGGATAGCCTTCAGGCGAACCATGAGCGCCGGCGTGGCAGCCTGGTTGCGGAGCTGCGTAGTGAGCAGCCATCGATCTCCACGCTGCTCGACGGAGGTTTGCGACTGCACTTTGACCTCCGGCAGTTCGCGGATGGCGCGATAGTCGCCCGGCTGTAAGCTGCGCAGGTAGAAATTCGACGAAAGGGTCTCGGAGCCGCGCGTGAGCGTGAGCCTCAGGAAATGCACCGGCGAGAGTCCGGCGGGATATTGCATCGCGAAGCACGAAACAGTGCTGTCTTCCCGTGCGTCGAGCGTGGACGACTTCTGGCCTTTCTGCGATCCATCCACGTTGAGAACTTCAACCTGTGCGGTGAGGCCGGTCGCGTCGCCCGCGCTGTAGTTGACTACCTCGATCGTCTCGCTTGCGCGGTTCCACTGGATGTGCAAAGGCTCGGAGCCTTTTTTGCATCCGAAGTAAGCGGCGGTCGGCTCGAAGAAATAGTCATAGGTTTGCCACACGAACGAAGGCCAGCAGGGATGGCTCATCCAGAGCAGCACGCCCATGCGGTAGCGGCTCTGCGCTTCAAACATCGCGCGGTAGGTTTCGTAGTTTACAAACTGGGCAAGGCGAATCCACTCCTCGGCTGAAGAGGCGCCGCCGTAGCCGTTGTCGATGATCGAGCGGAAGCTGGCGCCACCCTGCGCGCCTTCGAGGCAGAAGTCGTGCAGGCCCCAGTCGAGCCCCTGCGGCCAGAGTGCGCTTTCGGGCATCATCATGCGCACGCTCTCGATCGGCGGAATATTCGGCGCGCCGATTTCGCTGTGCAGCTTGCTGTCGGCAGCGTCGAAGTAGAAGCTTGCTGGCAGCGCCTGATAGGGACCGTGACCGCTCACAACGTTGTCAGCCGAACTGGGAATGTAGTGCAGCTCGGGGTGCAGCTCGCCGAGGATCTGGCGAAGTCCCGATTCGAGCGATGGCGGTGGAAAGCCCTCATTGCGGCCGCAGTAGAGACCCACCGAAGCATGGTTGCGAATGCGCAGCACGAGGTCCTTCGCGTTGCTGAGGAAGAGCTGGTCGTCATCCGGCTCCGGGCCGTCCCATGGGTTCGCGAGCCAGAAGTCCTGCCACACCATGACACCGTGGCGATCGCAGGCTTCCCAGAAGGCGCCGTCGCCAATCTGCCCCACCCAGTTGCGCACCATGGTGAAGTTCATCTCACGGTGGTAGCGTACGGCTGTGTCAAACTCGCGAGCCCGATAGCGCAACATCGATTCGCCAAAACCCCAGTTGCCGCCGCGCGCGATAAAGCGCCGTCCGTTGATCCACATTCTCAGTGCGCTGCCGTCTTCGCTATAGGTCATCTGGCGCAGGCCGGCTTTGAAGCGCTTTTCGTCGAGAGTCCTCCTGCCCTCGTTCACCGTGAGCTTGACGTCATGGAGATTGGGCTCGCCGTACCCGGCAGGCCACCAGAGCTTCGGATTCCTGATGTGGAGCGCAGAATCTGTTGTGGCGTTAAAGGTGATCTGCTTCTGCTCCATCGGGGCGAGCTTAACGCGCTGTTCGAGGCTGATTTCGCCGATGCTTGCGCGCAGAACTCCGCTGAAGGCGCGCGATTGGTGGTTCACGAGCGTGGCTTCGAGCGTAACGTCGGCAGTGGAGATGTCGGGCAGCGGCAGTTTTGTCGACAAGAAGGGATTCTCGATCGTGACCGCGCCGGTGTCGGTGAGAGAGACGTCGCCCCAGATGCCCGTGTTGCGGCCGCGGATAGTGGGAATCCAGTCCCAGCCGATCGAGGCGTGGTAGGTCGGGTTATCGGCGCCGAGAGCGCCGCCATTCTTGCCGGCGGTCTCGAAGGTTTTCTGCTTGCAGCTTCCCGGCGTGGCGTTCTTCTCGACACGGACGGCGAGGCTGTTTACTTTGCCGGCGAGCAACTTGCCAGTGACGTCGAAGCG
>JBATYG010000533.1:0-1540 GCA_049673945.1 Occallatibacter sp. | reverse complement strand
GGGAGCAGCGGGCCGCCGATGGCGTGCAGGATGCCGGTGAGAGCGAAGACCGGATGCAGCAGCGCGAGGGTGGAGCGCGTTGAGTTTCTGCGCATGGAGTTGAGCTCTAGCCACGCTTGGCGCGCGTGCGGCGCGGATTGGGTGGGCAGGTGGACTCGCGAATGACGAGCTCGGGATGGATGGGAACTACGTCAGGGAAGGTGGCCTGGCCACGGATGCGTTGCAGAAGGATGCGCGCGGCAACGCGGCCCATCTGATTGAGGGGCTGCCGGATGGTGGTGAGGCTTGGATTGTGGTAGGCGGCGCTCTGGATGTCGTCGAAGCCGACGATGGAGATGTCCGCAGGAACCTGCAGGCCGTGATTCATGCAGGCGCGGATGGCGCCGATGGCGGAGATGTCGTTGAAGCAGACGAGCGCCGTGAAGTCGAGGCGTCGCTGGAGGAGTTCGTTGGTGGGCTCGTAACCGAGTTCAGGGGTGGAGACGGTTAGCTGCAACTCGACGGTGTAGTCGGGGGGCACGGTGAGTTTGAGCTCGCGGGCGACGGCCATCAGGGTATTCCAGCGATCATTGGCATCGGAGCTGTGACTGCCACCACGCATGAAAGCGATTTTGCGATGGCCAAGCTGATAGAGATGACGGAGAGCAAGCTCGGCGGCGCGGCGATGATCGAGCACAACGTTGGTTACGCCTTCGATTTTGCGATGGCCGGCGACGGCGACGACGGGAACATTGAGGCTCTTTTCGAGCATGGTGTCGATGAGAATGAAACCCTCGACGGAGCGGTCCATGAGAAGGCGCGGATATTCTTCGATGAGGTCCGGGCGGCGATGGTGGCCGACGGTGAAGTAGAAGTAGCCCTCTTCAACAAGCAGCTCTTCGACCCCCTCGAGAACGTGGGTGGAGTAGTTGTCGCTGAGACGGGGAACGAGCACGCCGACGGTAAAGCTCTGCTTTTTGCGAAGGGAGCGCGCATAGAAGCTGGGGCGGTAGTTGAACTTTGCGGCCGCCTCGATGACGCGATCGCGGGTTTCCTGCGGAATGGAACGGACACCGGGGGCATTGTTGAGCACGAGCGAGATTGTGGCCGGTGAGAGGTTGAGGTAATCACCGAGTGTGCGCAGGCTGATGGGCTGGGCCGGCTGATGGTCTGTTGCCTTTGATCGCTTGATCATGCATCCCCGTTTGTAACACCGCCCGACACCTTCAAGATAGGGCAAGATAGGGCGAGAAGCAGGAGATGCCGCTGCCCGTGCGGAGGTGGGGTGGAAATGCAGTAAACTGAGAGCATTGAGGCTGCGGCCCGTAGCGGAGAGCTGGGTGAGCGGTTGAAACCGGCGGTCTTGAAAACCGTTATACGAGAAATCGTATCGGGGGTTCGAATCCCTCGCTCTCCGCCATAAAGTCATTAAAAGCCATGTTTTAGGGAAGTGCTTTCGCATATTCTCGCCGGAATCGTTCTGGCGCAGTTCCTGAAGGCGTGGTCGAAATTGAGTCGGAGTGGACGGCGAGTCGGCGCGGCCCACTCATCGCGATAAAGC
>JBATYG010000532.1:0-2660 GCA_049673945.1 Occallatibacter sp. | reverse complement strand
GCCCAGCACGGTTCCATGAAAAGGCTGGAACTCCGGCACCTTCGCAATGCGAATCTTGTGCCCGCCTACGCTCACCACCAGCGCAAACTGGTCGTGCGATACAAACTCGAAGCCCAGCTTTCCCTCATAGAAAGCTCGCGCCTGCTCGTAATCCGTAGTCGCAACAAACCCCACCATCTTCCCACTGTTCAGCATCGCGCCTCCTCTCCCACCGAAACCCACGCCAATGCGGTACCATCTCTCACGGAAAGAGAAACGCCGTCTCAATCAGTGATCCTGCCGCAAGTTCAGCAACTCATGACAGAGACCTCGAACGCAAAGCTCAATCCGCTCCGCTCGGCCCCCAACCTGCTCACGCTCTTGCGCATCTGCATGGCGCCCTTTCTCGTGGCCGCCATTCTCGAGCGCCGCTTCGAAACCGGATTCGTTCTCTTCGTCATTGCCGGGCTCACCGATGCGCTCGACGGCATCCTCGCCCGCGTTCTTAAACAGCGCACCGTGCTTGGCCAGTATCTTGACCCCGTCGCAGACAAGCTGCTGCTCAGCACCCTCTTCCTCGTCCTCAGCTACCAGCGCCTAATCCCGCTGCGCGTCACCGTCCTGGTTTTCGGCCGGGATGTGGGCATTCTCATGGTAGCCGCCATTCTTTATGCGGCCTCGGGCCGCCGTGAGTTCAAGCCGAGCGTCTATGGAAAAGCCAATACGCTCGCCCAGATCGTCACGGTCGCCGTCGTGCTGTTGCACCAACTCACCCAGGAGCCCTGGGTCGTCGGTTTGCGTACCTTCGCCCTCTGGACTACTGTTGTGCTCACCATCGCCTCCGGCCTTAACTACGCCTGGGGCGCCGCCCGCAAACCTGCCGCTGGGGCAGCAAATGGCCACGGCGCAAGATAGCCCCCGCCGCCTCTCTTCGCTCTCGAGCGCCGTTGTCCCTTACGCTGCTTCTGATTTCTTGACTCCTGATTTCTTAACTCTTGGAGGCTTCTAATCGTCGTCCGAGGGGCTTTCCTTAGCATCGGCGACCTCTTCAATCTCCATGTCCTGAAATTCCTCGGAATCAAAGACTTCGCCACATTCCAGGCACTCGACAAACTCCGTGTCTTCGTGTCTGGAGACGATTCGTACTCTAGGGTGTTTGCAGGCGGTAGGCATCGGTTCGTTTATCAGAGAGAATTGGATGCTCTTTCCGCAGATTGTAGCCGTCTTTTACCCAAAGTCAACCGGCCTTGTGAAGGTTCACAGCAAGAGCCGCGAAGGTGGGCCGCGCGAGACCGCGCAGCGTTGAGCGGACCCCACCTCGCGTACCCCACTAAGGATCGATGGTGGCTCGTTCACGAGCAAGTGGACATTCTCTGGCATCTCCGCCTTCTGAATTCGCTTCAAACCGTTCGTCAGGTCCTATCGTAAACAGTCCTGTCGTAAACAGTGCTACCATCTCGGTCTGACGCCCGCTCATCGCGATAGAACCGTTATGAACGGGCCCTACATCCAATGCACTGCTTCCCATGAGCGGGCCATCTGCCCAAATGTTTTCTTTCCTCGTCACCCTTAATCGCAGCAGTCTGAATAGGGAAGAACCAGAATCAGACGATGAGCGCTGCTTATCGGAATTGGAGTCGTCATTGACCAGCGTGAAAATCGACCAGAAGAGCTATGAGATGCCCCCGCGAGAGGGGATGAGCATCGCGCATTTTCTCACCGTCGCCGACATCAATCGATCGGCTCACTACTACGAAAACGTCTTCGGCGCTCGCATTCTGAGCCTGGGTGACGGCAACGCGCCTGGGTACCTTCAGCTTGCGAATATCTGGATGATTCTGAATGTTGGAGGCGGCCCGACCCCGGATAAGCCGACGGTCACGCTCAGCGTCCCCGACCCGAAGCACATCAACAGCTTTATGAATTTCCGCGTTGCGGATATTCAGGCTTGCTACAAATTGTGGAAGAGTCGAGGAGCAGATTTCATCACCGAGCCGATCCCCAAGTACGGCGAGATTCGTTGCTACATCCGCGATCCCGACGGTTACATCATCGAAGTCGGACAGAGCACGGATCTCACCTACGGCTAGCGCTGTCACGCGGCGCAAACGACGCAAAAGCCCCAGCCCCGCACAGGTAGATGGAACGGTCACGGCGGCTAAGGCGAGACTCTCGCAAATTGGGTTGCTTCACACAAGCTAAGATCTCGGGGAACTGATTTATTTCGAAGAGGAGAACAAAATGGCAGCAAGAGGAAAAGTCCTGGTGCTAGTCTCGAGCGGTCACGGCTTGCCCTTGAAAGATGGCAAGGTCTATGCCGGCGCTGGCTACTATCTCAACGAGCTGACAGTTCCGGTCCGCGCACTGATGAAGGAAGGTTACGAAATCACTTTCGCCAACCCCAAAGGCAACACGCCGCAACTGGATGTCCATTCAGCTGTCGCCGATTTCTTCGGTGGGGACGAGGCTAGGCTTCAGGACTATCTGAAATTCCGCGATAGTCTGACTGGACTCAAGAATCCAACTCGCATCTCGGATGTCATCACATCGGGTCTGGATCAATATGACGCTGTTTTCGTCCCCGGCGGCCATGGCCCAATGATCGATCTTCTCGATGATCCCGACGCCGGCACCGTGATGAGACACTTTCATGAAACATCCAAGCCTACAGCGGTGCTCTG